>CANKGM010000089.1 GCA_947481355.1 Chitinophagaceae bacterium | reverse complement strand
GTTCAGTATTCCTTTTATTTAAAGATATTTGTAGCATGATAAAATTTGATAGGTTTATTTTGCCAAATGGACTAAAAGTGCTGGTACATCCAGACAAAAGTTCTCCTATGGCAGTTGTAAATGTTTTGTATGATGTTGGGGCAAGAGATGAGAATCCTAATCAGACAGGCTTCGCCCATCTGTTTGAACATCTTATGTTTGGAGGATCAATCAATATACCAGATTATGATGACCCACTTCAGAATGCAGGTGGTGAGAATAACGCCTATACTACCAATGACTTAACTAATTACTATTGTCAATTACCTGCTGAAAATGTAGAAACTGCATTTTGGCTTGAGAGTGATAGAATGCTAAGTCTGGCCTTTAGTAAGAAAAGTTTAGATGTCCAACGTAAGGTAGTCTGCGAGGAATTTAAAGAGCATTACATTAATAAGCCATATGGAGATGTATGGCACATTATGAGAGAGTTGGCATATAAGGAACATCCTTATAGATGGATGACAATAGGGAAAGAATTATCGCATGTTGAAGATGCACAATTAGAAGACGTAAAAAACTTTTTCTTCAAGCATTATACTCCTTCAAATGCTATTTTAGTTGTAGCAGGTGATGTGTCTACAGAACAAGTTAAATCACTTTCTGAAAAATGGTTTGGTGATATTCCTTCAGGGAATAAATACACTAGAATGATTCCTCAAGAAAAAATTCAAGAAGAGGAACGAAGAAGGACAGTTCATCGAAAGGTCCCTATGGATGCCATTTACAAGACATGGCATATGTGTTCCCGAAATGACGATGACTATTATGTAACTGATTTATTGATAGATATAATTGGAGGTGGAGCATCTTCTAGATTATATCAAAAATTGGTTAAAGAAGATCAATTATTTGTTCATATAACATGTTATCATTTTGGTAGTCTAGATAGAGGGCTACTTACCATTGAAGGTCAATTAGTAAAGGGTGTAGATATCCGTTTAGCCGAAGATGCTATTGAAAAAGAGTTGGATAAAGTGAGAAATGAAATGATTGATGAGCGTGAATTACAGAAAGTTCAAAATAAAACCGAAAGCGTAATGGCATTCGAAGATATGAGTGTGATGAACAGAGCTGGAAGTCTTGCTTTTTATGAATTACTTGGTGATGGAGAAAAGATGAATGAAGAGTTTAAACGTTATCAGGCAGTAACAGTAGATGATTTGCATAGAATTGCATCAACCGTTCTCAAGCCTTCGAATAGCAATACCCTCTGGTATCTTGCTGAACAATAAATTTTTAAAATTACAAACATTAACATGCTCGATAGAAAAAAGGCACCGCATATTAAAGATGCGGTAGAGTACGGAATAGAGTTGAAAAAACCTGATGTGTTTAAGCTAGATAATGGTGTTTCTGTTTATACAATACAAGCCGGGACAGAAGAAGTGGTTCAAATTGAATGGGTTTTTAAGGCGGGTAATTGGTATGAAAAACTAAAGAATGTTGCATCTGCCACCAATTTTTTAATTAAAAATGGCACATCAACAAAGTCAGCCTACGAGATTAGTGAATTTGTTGATTTCTATGGTGCTTATTTAAATCGCTCATGTTATAATGAAACAGCTGTAGTAAGCCTTCATTGTCTTACCAGACAGCTTGAACATATTTTACCTGTTGTGCAAGAAATATTTTTAGATGCGTCATTCCCAGAAGATGAGCTGAATATATATCGACAAAATATGCAGCAAAAACTTGCTGTGAACTTGAGAAAATGCGATTTTATTGCTGGAAGAAAAATTGATGAACTGTTATTTGGGGCATCACATCCGTATGGGGTTTACTCTGAAGCAACCGATTATGATGCCATATCAAGTGCTGATGTAAAAAAATATTATAATCAGTATTATCGTAATGGACACTGCACAATATTTTCTGCAGGCATTTTGCCTGCTAACTATCAGCAATTGTTGAATACTTATTTTGGATCAATTCCATTTAATCAAGTTGAATTAGAAGAGCCCAATCATTCAATCAATCCTGATCAACAAAAGAAATGGCATATTATAAATGATGACCAAGGAGTACAAGGAGCTATTCGTATTGCTCGTCCATTCCCTACACGGAAAGACCCAGATTTCCCCAAAGTTCAAGTTCTTAATGCATTGTTTGGAGGATTTTTTGGATCTCGGTTAATGAATAATATTCGAGAAGATAAGGGATATACCTATGGCATTTATAGCTTTTTAGTAAATCATGTCCATGCCGGTGCATGGATGATTAGTACAGAGGCTGGTAGGAATGTTTGTGAAGCTACCATCAATGAAGTGTATAACGAAATGCAGCAGTTGAGAGAAGGGGATATAGATTCGGAAGAATTGTTGTTAGTTAAGAATTATCTTATAGGAACATTGCTTGGAGATTTAGATGGTCCTTTTCAGATAATTGGAAGATGGAAAAATCTGATTTTAAATGGACTTGATGATCAATTTTTTTATACTTCTGTCAATACAATTAAAAATATTTCATCTGAGGAGTTAAAAGCACTCGCTAATAAATATTTAAATCCTGATGATTTTTATGAGTTGGTAGTCGTATAATAGACTAGCAAATTATTATTTTCAGTGAATATAAGAGTCATGAAAAGATTTTGGATTCCTTTCATTTTAGTTTTTCTATTGATTTCTTGTCAGAAAAAGACAACACCAATCAGTAATATAATTAATCCTACAAGTAATTTTTCCAAAGGAGCGGATGTGAGTTGGGTTACTGAAATGGAATCAGCTGGAGTAAAATTTTATTCTACTGCGGGAACAGAAATGGAGTGCATGGCACTTCTAAAATCACTCGGAATGAATACCATACGACTAAGGGTTTGGGTAAATCCCTCTCCAATGTGGAATGATGTATCTGATGTGGTAGTTAAGGCACTCCGAGCAAAGCAATTAGGGATGCGTATTCTAATCGATTTTCATTATAGTGATTCATGGGCAGACCCCGGTAAACAAACTAAACCCCTTGCTTGGGAGGCGTATAATTTTGATGAATTAAAAGTTGCCCTAGCAAATCACACAAAGACTACGTTAACGACATTAAAGCAAAGTGGTATAACACCTGAATGGGTCCAAGTAGGCAACGAAACAAATGATGGGATGCTATGGCCTGACGGACGCGCATCAACTTCAATGAATAATTTCACCCAGCTCATAAATGCTGGTTATGATGCGGTAAAAGAAGTATTCCCTACATCTAAAGTAATAGTCCATATTTCAAATGGCTGGGATAAAAATTTATTTCAATGGATGTTTGCAGGGTTAAAAACAAATGGAGCAAAATTTGATGTTATTGGCATGTCTCTATATCCTACTTCAACAAACTGGGCTTCATATAATCAGCAATGCTTTCAGAACATGAATGATATGGTGAATCTTTACAACAAGGAAGTTTTCATAGTTGAAGTTGGCATGCCTTCAAATAATGTTACAGAGTGCAATTCTTTTTTAACAGATATTATTGATAAGACAAAGCATGTCACCTCTGGCAAGGGATTAGGCGTTTTGTATTGGGAACCTCAGGCATATAATGGTTGGAAAGGCTATGAATTAGGCGCTTTTGATATTACGGGTAAGCCAACAAATGCGCTAATGGCATTTTCAAAGTAACACCTTCATATTTTATTAGGATAGTCATTCATTTTTTTACTGATTTTTTTTTGCAGATCAACATGACTTATCTTTAAGGCATCATGCATTTTGATCGCAAGAATTTATCAGACGAGCAGCTTGTTTCTTTCTATCGAGAACTCCTTTATCCAAGGATGATCGAGGAAAAAATGCTTGTATTATTACGACAAGGCAAAGTGGGTAAATGGTTTAGCGGTATTGGACAAGAAGCTATTTCAGTCGGCGCTACCCTGGCGTTAAAATCAGAAGAATGGATATTCCCGCTCCATAGAAATTTAGGTGTGTTTACCGTAAGGGGAATGTCATTAGAAAAGCTTTTTTTACAATGGCAAGGCAGCAAAGAGGGCTTTAGTAAAGGACGTGAACGAAGCTTTCATTTTGGTTCTAAAGAGCATTTTATCACTGGTATGATATCTCACCTCGGCCCCCAACTTGCATTGGCAGATGGTGCTGCGTTAGCCTATAAGTTGAAGCAGGAAGGAAAAGTTGCCTTAGCCTTTACCGGTGATGGAGGAACTTCTGAAGGTGATTTCCATGAAGCTTTAAATTTAGCTGCGGTATGGGATCTTCCTGTGATTTTTATTATTGAAAATAATGGGTATGGATTAAGCACTCCAGTAGATGAGCAATATCGTTGTGATGCTTTAGTTGATAGAGCTAAAGGATATGGTATGGAGGGGATACAAATTGATGGTAATAATATTTTAGAAGTATATGATACCATCAAAGGAGTTCGCGAGTATTGTATTGAAAATCAAAAACCATATCTTATTGAGTGCATGACGTTCAGAATGCGCGGTCATGAAGAAGCTAGTGGTACAAAATATGTTCCAAAAGAATTGTTTGAGGAGTGGGGTAAAAAGGATCCAGTGGCTTGTTATGAAGAATGGCTCTTACATAGTGAAATTGCATCAGTAGATGAAATTCGAAAAATAAATGAAGAAATTAGAGTAAAAATAGAATTAGAACTAAAAGCAGGATTATCCTTTGAAGGAAATAAGGTGAATACAGAAGAAGAGATACATGATCTGTTCGCTATATCAAAATCATCCAATCTTAATGAACCTTCATCTCTAGATTTGTTCATCCCAAATAGAACTGATCCAATTCGATTTATTGATGCCATTTCAGAGGCTTTAGATCAATCTCTAGCTATACATGATAACCTAATAATCATGGGTCAAGATATTGCCGAATATGGCGGAGCCTTTAAAGTTACCGCAGGGTTATCTACTAAATATGGAAAGCATAGAGTAAGGAATACTCCTATTTGTGAAAGCGTTATTGTTGGGGCAGCTTTGGGATTGAGTTTAGAAGGATTTAAATCAGTTGTTGAAATGCAGTTTGCCGATTTTGTTTCGGTTGGATTTAACCAAATTGTCAATAATTTGGCCAAGATTCACTATCGTTGGGGACAAGAATCGGATGTAGTTATACGGATGCCCACAGGAGCAGGGGTAGGTGCAGGCCCTTTCCATTCTCAAAGTAATGAAGCTTGGTTTTTTCATGTGCCCGGACTTAAAATTGTCTATCCTTCAAATCCAGAAGATGCTAAAGGATTATTAATGGCTGCAATAAATGATCCTAATCCTGTACTCTTCTTTGAGCACAAGGCACTATATAGAAGCATTTCTGGAATTGTAAATCCTGAACCCTTTGAAACCAGTATTGGTAAAGCTAGGACAGTTAAGGTTGGTGAAGATTTAAGCATCATTACCTATGGCGCAGGGGTACATTGGGCAACTGATTTTGCTGATCAACATCTCGATATATCAATTGAAATAGTAGATCTAAGGACATTGATGCCTCTAGATTATGATGCTATTCGATTGACAGTAGAAAAGAATAATCGTGTACTTATCTTACATGAAGATAATCTTACCGGAGGGATTGGTGCTGAAATTGCGGCTTGGATTTCGGAGCATTGTTTTCAATTTCTTGATGCACCAGTAATGCGATGCGCTAGCCTCGATACTCCTATACCATTTGCCCCAGAGCTTGAATCACAATACCTCGCAAAGTCAAGGCTTGAAAAATATATAGTTGATCTTTTGAAGTATTGATTTTCACTCTATAAATCATTAAGTTTATTGTATATAATATTAAACTTGAATAGTTATTCGAGATGTTGTAATTTATAGTTTGTTTTAGATTCTCTTAATTTTAATCTGTTGTAGTTAATGAAAGTTGAAAGCAATAAAGTAGTTACCATTCATTATACATTGAAAGATGAATTGGGAAATTTACTTCAAGGTAATGATGCTCATGTGATAGAAGAATACCTACATGGGGCAGAAAATATTATACCTGGTTTAGAGCGTGCACTTGAAGGATTACAAGAAAGTCAGGTAATAGAAGTGGTGATTTACGAAGACGATGCTTATGGTCCCAAGGAGAAAAGTTTAATCATTGAAGTAGGTATTGAAGAATTTGAAAATGTTGATTCCATTCAAGAAGGGCAATATATTCAGTTATTTGATGGAACAGAGGCCATCGTTTTAGAGAAAACAGATGAAAGTATTATTGTTGATGCAAACCACCCTTTTGCTGGAAAGACTCTTTTTTACACCATAAAGATTGCTGGAATACGGGATGCAACCGAAGAAGAATTATTATTTGGTTCACCTAAACGTGTTGAAGATTTAATTTAATATTTATTTACTGTTATAAATTTTTTACCATGAATCAAATTTACATTTCAATCGTTTTTCTTTTATTGATATCATGTAACGGGTTGAATAAAAATAAAACTGATAAATCGTTAACTATGGATTACAAAAAAGGTACGTTTGGGTATGATCTTGATTTTTTAAAAAAATATCATAAAGATCTTGTTGTTTTAGGGGATGATTCTACTGGCGCCCAAATAATTGTACTTCCCGCTTATCAAGGTCGTGTCATGACAAGTACTGCAGAAGGAAGCGAAGGATCTAGTTTTGGTTGGCTTAACCATGATCTAATTGCTTCTGGAAAATTTTCTGATCACTTCAGTGCATTTGGTGGCGAGGAACGCATTTGGCTTGGTCCTGAAGGTGGTCAATTCTCAATATATTTTAAAAAAGGTGCTGAATTTAAATTCGAGAATTGGTATGTTCCAAAGGAAATTGATACAGAATCATTTGAACTAGTATCTTCTAGTAAAACAGAAGCAAAATTTGAAAAAGCAATTCACCTTGAAAATTATTCCGGCACTAAGTTTGATTTGATGGTTAATCGTAACATTCATTTGATGGATATTGAGAGTATTCAAAAATCAATTGGAGTTATTCCTTCTAGTATAAAAGCAGTTGGATTTGAATCTGATAATGTGATTAAGAACACAGGACAAGAAAAATGGTCTAAACAAAATGGCCTACTGTCTATTTGGATTTTGAGCATGCTTAATGCGGCTGATGGATCAACCATTGTTTTGCCTTATCGTAAAGGGGATTCAGCTGAGTTAGGTAAAATTGTTACGGATGATTATTTCGGTAAGGTTCCAGGAGATAGATTAAAAGTTGACAATGGAATTATTTTATTGAAAGCCGACGGGAATCATAGAAGCAAAATAGGCATATCTCCCTCTAGAGCATTGCCTATAGCTGGTAGTTTTGATGCAAAGCAAAATGTGTTGACTATTGCTGAATTTAGTTTACATGAGAACGTAAATGACTATGTAAACTCATTATGGCAAATTCAGAAAGAACCATTCAAGGGTGATGCTGTAAATGCATATAATGATGGTCCTATTGATGGCAGGCAAATGGGTAAATTCTATGAAGTAGAAAGCTCTTCACCAGCTGCTGCCTTAGCGCCTGGCGAACAGATACAGCATATTCATCGTACGATACATCTTAAGGGAAGTAAGGAAGACCTAAATACTATTGCATTAAGATTATTTGGTATTGGGCTTGATGCAATGAGTTTATAGCTAGTTTTTTAACGACTTTAAAAACGTTAGACTAGG
>CANKGM010000088.1 GCA_947481355.1 Chitinophagaceae bacterium | reverse complement strand
GTCATACTTTAATCGATGCGCAAGATATTGCTGCATTGAAAGGAAAGATACTTGAATCAGGATTGACCGTTTCACAATTGGTTTCAACTTCATGGGCTTCAGCATCAACATTCCGTGGATCTGATAAGCGTGGTGGTGCAAATGGTGCTCGTATACGCTTAGCTCCTCAAAAGTATTGGGCTGTTAATAATCCTGCTCAATTATCAAAAGTGTTGGATGTACTTGACGCTATTCAAGCTGCATTCAATGGTGCTCAGTCTGGCGGTAAAATGGTTTCAATTGCCGACTTGATTGTTTTAGCTGGAGGAGTTGGAATAGAAAAAGCAGCAAAGCTTGCTGGTCATACTATAACAGTGCCATTTATTCCTGGTCGTGCCGATGCTTCACCAGAGCACACTGATGTTGAATCATTTGCGGTGTTAGAGCCTTTGGCTGATGGATTTAGGAATTATTTGAAAAAGAAATATACTACTTCAGCAGAAGAGATGCTTATTGATAAGGCGCAGTTGTTAAACCTAACTGCTCCTGAGATGACTGTTCTTCTTGGTGGTATGCGTGTATTGAATACAAATTTTGATCAATCACATCATGGCGTTTTCACGAAGAGACCTGAAGCATTGACGAACGACTATTTTACTAACTTAATTGATTTTAGTATTAGTTGGAAAGAATCTGCTGATGCAAAAGATATTTTTGAAGGCCGCGATCGTGCTACAGGAGAAATTAAGTGGACTGGCACTCGAGCTGATTTGATCATTGGATCTAATTCAGAATTGCGTGCCATTGCTGAGGTATATGCTTGCGAAGATGCTAGTGATAAATTCGTTCATGATTTTGTTGCTGCATGGGCTAAGGTGATGAACCTTGATCGATTTGATTTAGCATAAGCATTATCACACATAATATCTATACAGAAAGGTGGTCTTTAAAAAAGCCACCTTTTTTATTAAAGAAGAAAAAATAAATACAGTGTGGAATTTATTACTATATTTCCTGTACCTATTAACTGCTATTCAAATGGGAAAAAGAAAAACATTATTAATGATTGGCTTAGCGATTGCTACGACAATAATTTTTATTAATTCATGTAATACTAAAAAAGAAAGTACAGCTATGGAAAATTCAGGAGGAACTAATTCAAAAATAGCAGAGGTTACCGAAGCGCATAATCAATTATATGCTGGACTAAATAGAATGTTTACTGGAGACATAGAACTATTGAATAATGTTTGGTCGCACAGTGACTCTATTACGTATATGGGGCCATTCGGTGGAATGTTGACAGGATGGAAAGAAGTAGGTGATGATTTTGCAAAAGTAGCTGCTATGAAGTTGGGCGGTAAAATCAGTGCCAACAATTTACATGTATATGCTGGAACGGATATGGGCTATACTAGCTGTGTAGAAGAAGGAGAAAATATTGGTCCAGACGGTAAGGTTATCAAAGTTAGTCACCGAGCTACTAATATTTTTCATTTAGAAGAGGGCAAATGGAAAATGGTTCATCATCATACGGATATTTCATCTCAGTTGGAAACTGGATTTGACAAGACGATAAAATAGTCGGTAGGTATTTCCTCTTTAGTTACTTTAGTAAAAACTTTACTGCGACTGTAAGGCTTATGCGTATTTTTTCAAAATCAATTTGAGGAAGCTCTGCTGTTTCTGCCCCTGCCATCATCATTCTTACATTACCAGTTCGTTCTACTTGAACCTGACCATCACCTTCATTGCTGTAGTCAGAAATCAATAGCGCTGGACCAAGATTTTGATTGATTGGTTTTGTTAATGCTATTGCTTTGTCTTTTGCATTTAAGATGGCTTTTGTTCTGCAGCTATTTCTAATAGTCACAATTTCACTATGCCCAACTTTTTCAATTTGTGTATTAGCAATACCTAGCTCTTCAAGTTTCATAAATACCTTTGTCGCTGTTACAGCATCACCTACTTTCAATTGGTATTCTTTTGATTTTAAGACATCTTTTTGTTTCAATACGTAATAGCGGTAATTACTTTGAATATTCGATGTAGCTAATTCCTTTTCTGTATTGATGCCTAATTGTTTTAATCCGGCCACCATTTTACGTTCGAGCTCTTCTATAGAAACCCTGTCTTTAGTATCAGTTTCTGAAATGATAATTTTGATGAAAATTTCATTCGGGGTGACTAATGTATCGGCATAGCCATTTACCTCGATGTAAGGCATATCAAGAAAACTTTTTTGTGCGATACTACTTAGTGTAATAGTACATAAAGCAATAGTTAATATAGTTTTTAGATTCATACAACGAGGTATTATTTTACTAAATGTAGAACTAGAATTCTTAATGAATATATAATTCTTGAAGAGACCTACACTTTAATAGATTGTAATCTGTCTGAAATAGATTGAGTTTATTTCAGTGAACTTGTGTCAACTCGAGTAGGAGTGTCTTTCCCGTCAACTATTCCTTTTGCGCTTAGTGCAATAGCGCGGATGACCGCAGTCATATTCTCTAAGTTGAGGGTTCCTATTTCGTCACTTGCCTTATGATAATTAGGTTCACTATCCATTTTTGATGTTGAAATAGTATGGGCAGGAACTCCGAGTCTAGCTAAGGTTGCATTGTCTGATCTATAAAATAGATTTTGGTCAGTGTATGGATCTGGATAAAAAGTAAATTTAGTATTGGTGAGATTCTTTTGAAGAATAGCACCCATATCTGTTTTGTCAAACCCCGTAATGTAGGCGCTGTTTGTACCCCACTTGCTTTCTGTACCAATCATTTCAATGTTGAACATCGCTACCACTGAGGCAGGATCAAATTGCTTTGAAAAATATTGAGCACCAAATCCTCCAACTTCTTCAGCGGTAAATGCAGCAAAGATTAATGTTCTTTCGTTGTTATTGAGGGCTTTGTAGTATTTAGATAACATGATCATCGCAGTAGTGCCTGCAGCATCATCATTTGCTCCATTATAAATAGAGTCATTGTTTTCCATATTTGCACTGTTAATACCAAGGTGATCATAATGACCTGAGAATATTACATATTCATTTGGTTTTGATTTTCCTGGAATAATTCCGACGACATTAGATAATGGTTGCTCAATTATTTCTTGTGTTGCTTTGATGCTGAATTTTTTTGGAATGTCTGTAGCGAGTATGACAATCACATTTGGTTGGGTAGAAAATAAATCCATCTCCATTTGTGTGAATCGTCCAAATAGTTTGCTGAATGATGTATCTGCAATGACTAGTGTATTTTTTTTAGCAGAAAGTGATTTCATGATTTCCCTAAAAAAATTCATCCCCTTACTTACTTGAACAATATCGTAATTTGATTTTTCATTTACACTTATGTTTTTTGTTGCACAAAGGAGCATCACGTTTTTCTTATCTATTTCCTTGCCATCTATTGAATAGTCTTGATTAACTGGTTTTGCTTTGATCATTGAAAATGATTGCAGGTAAGAATTGCCATTCCCCCATTTTTGCAATCCTGTTTTTTCAAATTCACTGGCTATAAATTGTGCTGCTTTTTCATTGCCTACTGAAAACGTTCTTCTGCCTTCCATTTCATCAGATGAAAGTGTTCTTTCAATGCGTTCGGTTTCTTTTATATCGATAACATTCAATGACTCTTGTGCGTAAGAGGCGGAGACACTAAGGATTAGTGAGAGTAAAACTATTTTTTTCATCATTAAAAGTAATAAATTTTTAAAGAACGCTGCGCGCTTAACGCTTGGCGCTGGAATATCATGATTCGCGAGATTAATTTTTATATTAAACTTGTTCCAAGAGTCCACCGTTCAGCGTCGAGCCTCCAGCGTTCAGCGAAAAGCGTCAAGCGTTCAGCGTCAAGCGTCTAGCATTCAGCATTCCCCCTTTATCAATCCCCTGCAGTTAGGAGCTCCGCATTGGCATTGAAAAGGTTCCATTTCTTTGTCGAGGAATTTTGCGTAATCGAGGGTTAGTTCTTCTCCAAGGGATATATTTTTTACAGCAATGGTATTCAATCCGCTGAATGCAGTGTTAGCATCACAACTGTGATTTTGTGGAGCCCAGTCGCTAGGCTCTTCATCCCAAATGGCAAATATTTCATTGCTTAATGGGTATGCATATCTTCTAAAATTTAATTTTTCTTCATCGTTCCAAAATGTGTCAACATGCTTTTTTGTGACAATTCGGTGTGCCCTTTCTTCTCCC
Organism: Chitinophagaceae bacterium; assembly: GCA_947481355.1. Taxonomy (GTDB): domain Bacteria; phylum Bacteroidota; class Bacteroidia; order Chitinophagales; family Chitinophagaceae; genus Pollutibacter. Next base: position 3,424 of record CANKGM010000088.1, on the reverse strand, counting down.
CTATAAATAAGTTCTCCAGCAGGAATATTTTTTGTTGCATAGATGCCATACCCTGCAATGGAATTTCCTTTTATTTGATAAGGTTTTTGTTTACGTTGATGCCTAGATATGCCCTCATCTATTATATGCTTTAAGAATCCGGAGTGCCCAATTCCATCGTATTTCAAAATATAATCAGCTGAACCTTCTAATCCATCTGAATAAAAAACGGAGCAGGTGAAATTGATTTCAAGAAAGTATACTTCATTGTGTTCATTAACCCTAAAGTCAAGGCGTGCATATCCTTTACCGCTAAAGCATTTGAAAATTCTTTCTGATGCATAGCGCAGTGCTTTTTCAAGATTTGCATCATTGCATGGGATGTTAGCTCCTGGATGAAGTGCTGATGTTTTCAGCGAGTATGTTTTGAATGCAAAGCCTTCAGGGAATATATATTCAACGGGTTTGAAACTTGTACTCGTTCTGCCGTCTGAGTTGGCTGCAACCAAGACGGTGAACTCCCTCCCTTTTATATATTCCTCTGCAAGTATTTCAGGATATTCAAGTAAAAGTGAACTTGCTTTGTTAATGAATTCTTCTTTAGTATTTACAAGGGATGCATGATCAATCCCTAAACTATCGCCCGCTTTAGAAGGCTTTAAGAACATTGGAAAGCTTGTTTCTTTTGCAATGACTTGCCCTTGTTGGAAAGAAGATATTAAATGATAGGATGGCGTTTTAACTCCTTCGCAATATGCCACGTATTTCATTAATTCTTTACTGGGATCATATAATGTAGCAGTTGGACCAGTATAAGGAAGATTTAATAATTCAAGTGTTTGAATTACATCTATGGACGGCACCTCCCATTCGAGGTATCCTTCACAGAGGTTGACAAATATATCATAGCCTTTATTTTTTAAGGCTAATAATTGTTTGTAGGTCGTTAACTTATTAAGTGAAACATGATCTATATGTGCATCAGGTAATAGTCTTGATAGATCACGTGGTGGATCATAATATTGGTAGTCAACATTTGAGGTAGAATAATCAGGTTGTAGTACGCAGACTTTTAATCCCATTTTGTTGCTTTTCTGATGAGGGCATCTTGAATGACTTCTGTAATCATTTGGGTGAAGCTTGTATTATTTACCCGAAGGATTGCTCCGATAGATGTATAATCTTCATCCTCGCTTAAGCCACATTGTGCATTTACTTCAAGAATAAATAGTCTGCCTGTTTTTTCATCCATTCGTATATCAACGCGAGTATAGCCGGTTCCGCCAACTGATTTATAAGCAGCAAGGCTTAATTCTTGTATAGCGATGGTTAACGTAGCGTCAACTTCTTTGTATTCATAAAAATTATCATTGCCTGGCATTGGGGTCTCATCTTCATAAATTTCCCATAGCCGATCGAATGATAAAAATTTTTCATTGTCGGGAAGTGAAGCATGAAAGACGCGTTCAACAGGTTTGTATACTTTGCATAGCTCAGGGAATTGTGCTGAGCCCGTGATCATGGTGGTGAATTCCCTTCCTGAAATATATTGTTCTGCAACTATACCATCGATAGAAAGATCCCAGCCTCGGTATCCTTTAAACATTAATTTGACTTGATCTTCAAGAGCTTCTTTATTTTCAACTACATTTTTGATTCCAACGCCCATGCTACCACCGGATACAGATGGTTTAAGGATGATGGGAGAGCCAAGGTCATAAAAGATGCCATTGATCTCGTGATCTATTGATTGGATGCTTTCCCATTTTGCAGTTGATACACCTGCATCATCGAATGCTTTCTTCATCGGTATTTTCGATGTAGTTATGCGGTAAAAATGTTCATCTGAACCTGTATAGACTAGTTCTTTTTCGTGAAGTTTTTTGACAACTGAAATTCCAGGGGTGCCATTAATTTCATCACCATCACATAGATTTAATATTATGGGAAGTTTTCCTGTTGCATTTTTTTCTTCTGCAATCTTATCAATGACATCATGGAAAGTTAACATGGTAACGGGTTGCCACTTCCATTGGATATTTAATTCTTGGAATGTTTTTGTGTACTCTGCTATGCTTTGAGAAAAATCGTAGTAGTAATTAATGTTGTCGTCTGATGTTTCAAGATAGGGTGCTAGAACATGAACGAATACTTCATCGTTGGGAATGGAGGCGAATTGGCAAGAAGTTGATAAGTTGTCTTTTTGCTGAGCAATTGGCATATATAAATGTATATATTAATTCAGTTGTTATGCAACTGAATATTGTACAAATATCCACATTTAATTAGCCTGACTTTATTGCTTTTTTTTATTCCATTTTGGGATGAATCTGGCTACTCTTTTTTGGTATTCTTTATACGCTGGGTATTTTGAAGCAGATATTTCTTCAGAAAAATCTGCACTTCCTTTGAATAGTATTACCAATAGAATACATCCTGCTATTGTCCAGTTGAGCCATTCGCCTGAAGCAGCAATACTCATCGCATAGAAAGTAATCCAGATGGCTTGTTCTGCTGCATAGTTCGGATGTCTTACCTTACTCCATAGCCCAGTTGAAACAAAGCCATCGGCATATTTACCAAGGTCTTCGCCAGTATTGATACGGCGGTATTTTTCTGTTTGGAAATCATACTGCTGTTGGTCTGCTCGGAATTCAAGAACAACTAATCTAATGAATAAGCCCGCTAGTAGTCCATCTATAATTCCTACTTCATTTGTATGGGTTGCTAAGGCACTGAGTATTGGGATTGTAAAAAGAAAGATTAGTACATTTTGGTAGAAGCAAATAAAAAGGAGGTTGAATATCATCCAAACGATTGGATTTTTGAATCCAGGCTTTTTTCTCAATATTTCCCAACGGTAGTCTTCCTCTCCTTCCCAAAATTTCCATGTATAGGCGCCACGTCGTGCGAAGTTATAGGTTAGGCGGGCACCCCAAATGGTTACGAGCACTGACATGAGTATCATACGTTCATTCCATCCGCTCAGGTAAGTCATATACCATGCATATATAATTGGGACAATGCTCCAAAGTTTATCAACTTGGGAGTTATTTCCTGTTAGTTGTCCAACTATAAATGTATAGGCAATAACGCCAAATACAATCCATGCGGTGCTTTTTAGAATACTTAGTTGTGTATCATTTGGAGGTGTTCCAAGAAAATAGGCAGCCACTGGGAGTAGAATAACAGTTGCCATCAGAAAGCGAATCGTTGATTTCATTCCATGTAATTTTTTGTCAGAATTGGTTGCTAAAGATAAAATACTTTGTGAATATCATTGTACTGCGATGCAAGAAATCTAGTTGATTTAATGAGTCTAATTTTATACATTCACTAAATCATCAACTTGCCTTTGCAGCTTGAATTCGAGTCCATTAAAATTCAACCGAATGAGAAAAAAATTATTAGTTATCTGCTTGATTGCATTGAGTTTTCATCCTGT
>CANKGM010000087.1 GCA_947481355.1 Chitinophagaceae bacterium | reverse complement strand
TGCTATAAAGGAATCTTGATATTGTTTTGCTAGCCTACGTAAATTTTCATCTTCAACTTCTTTCAAGGTATCTGCCATTTTTAAAAATTGGTCGTACAATGTATCAATATCATTTCTATTGAATTCAAATCCTAAATTTTTAAATCGATAAGCGAGAGCAGAACGTCCACTTCGTGCCGTTAAAACAATTTTTGAATTTTCTGCACCTACTTCTTCAGGTCTTATAATTTCATATGTCAATGCATTTTTTAAAAATCCATCTTGATGAATTCCTGATGAATGCGAGAAAGCGTTTGCACCAACAATTGCTTTATTCGGTTGCACGGGCATACGCATGGTATCGGAAACTAATCTACTAATTGGATTTAGTTGTGTTGGATCAATATTAGTATATAGACCTAAGTTAGCATGCTGCCTAAGAACCATTACTACTTCTTCTAATGCTGTGTTTCCAGCTCGTTCACCAAGTCCATTGATGGTACATTCGATTTGTCTTGCACCTGCAATAGCACCTGATATTGAGTTTGCTGTAGCTAATCCTAAATCGTTATGACAATGACAAGAGATGACTGCTTTATCAACATCTTTCACATTGTTAATTAGGTAAGAAATTTTTTCTCCGTATTGATGGGGTAGACAATAGCCAGTAGTATCTGGAATATTTACTGTTGTCGCACCTGCTGCAATGACAGCCTCAACTACCTTCGCTAAATATTCATTTTCAGTTCTGCCCGCATCTTCTGCATAAAATTCTACATCATCGGTATATCGTCTTGCCCATTTTACCGCTTGAACTGCACGTTCCAAAATTTCTTCTCTGTTGCTATTAAATTTATTCTTAATGTGAGAGTCTGATGTACCGATTCCAGTATGTATTCTTCCTCTTTTTGCATGTTTTAAAGCCTCACCCGCTACCTCAATATCTTTTTCCACTGCTCTACTTAGTCCACATACTGTTGCATTCTTGATGATCTTGGATATTTCAGTCACAGACTCAAAGTCTCCCGGACTTGAAATTGGGAAGCCGGCCTCAATAATGTCTACCCCTAGAGATTCAAGGGCGAGGGCTAATTCTATTTTTTCCTTTGTATTGAGTTTACAACCAGGTACTTGTTCCCCATCTCGCAATGTGGTGTCAAATATGAAGATTTTATTTTCAGCCATTTTATATTGTCATTGACCAGTTTGGCTGCACAAAAATTTGCAGTATGTAAATTTATACCTTTCATTTTTTCGGTTTTCCCCAAAATGCGTTGTAATTTACGCTTTCTAAACGCCATTTAAGCTGTTAAAATGCAGTAAATACGGGGTTTTTGCCGAAACTTAACTACGATGCCTAACAGGACTGTCGACGAACTTTTTCAGCTCATTAGAACCCTTGAAAAAGGGGAAAAGCGCAATTTTAAGCTCTATGTGACAAGAAATGCAGCTTCTGATGATCTTAAAATAATACAATTGTTTGATGCTATTGATCATGCAGATCATTATGATGAGGAGTCGATTTTACGAAAAAACCCTGCCATACAAAAGCAACAGCTCTCTAACCTTAAGGCACATCTTTATCGACAAATTCTCACCAGTTTACGGTTATTAAGGATTGATCAAAGCATAGATATTCAACTCCATGAGCAGCTTGATTTTGCACGAATTTTATATAATAAAGGGTTGTATCACCAAAGCCTTAAGTTGCTTCAAAAAATCAAAGAGCTTGCTCATGCGAATAATCAAATAACCTATTGGGTGCAAGCCTTGTTCTTCGAGAAAAAAATTGAGACACTTCACATTACTAGAAGCTTCGATGATCGAGCGAATGAATTGGCAATTGAAGTTGATGATTTGAGTGCTCGACTAACTATGGTTGGAAAATTAAGCAATTTGGCTATTCAATTGTATGGTTTATATATCAGGGTAGGTCATGCCAGAGATGAAAACGATGTGGAAAGGGTAAAACGATTTTTTGAGGAAAAGCTTCCTCCTAATGCATCTGACTTTACTGGGTTTTACGAAAGATTATATCTTTATCAAAGTCATGCCTGGTATGGGTTTATCCTCCAAGATTTATTAACTTATTATAAAAATTGTCAACGTTGGGTGGATCTATTTGAGAAGGAACCGCAAATGATAAAAACAGAAACTCAGCATTTCATAAAAGGGATGCATAATCTCATCAGCGCACATTTCATGTTGAGAAATGATAGAAAGTTTGATAATGAACTATTACGTTTTGAAGAATTCTATCATTCAAAAGAGGGTACGGCAACAATCAATAGTAGGGTGCAGACATTTGTGTATCTCTACTTAGCTAAAATCAATAAACATTTTTTAGATGGAAGCTTTACTGAGGGGTTGAAACTGGTCCCTTATATCGAAGACAAAATAAGAGAATTTGAGTTGCAATTAGATCGTCATCGCACTCTTGTGTTCTACTACAAAATTGCTTGTCTTTATTTTGGATCTGCAGATTATGAAAATACGGTTGTATACCTAAATAAAATCATTCACTGGAAAGCAGATCTCCGATCAGACTTACAATGTTATGCAAGGTTGCTTCATCTTATTGCTCATTATGAGCTTGGAAACGATAGCATTCTTGAAAGTCAAATTCGTTCTGTATTTAGGTTCATGTCCAAAATGCAAAACCTAAGTACTGTGGAAAAGGAAATCTTCTCCTTCTTACGGAATTCATTTAGACTAAATAGAACCCAGGTAAAAAAGGAATTTTCTAGGCTCTATGATGTGTTATACTTGGTCAAGGACAATCCCCGTGAAAGCAGATCCTTTATGTACCTGGATATTTTGTCTTGGTTAGAAAGCAAAATAAAGGGTATACCTGTTCAAGAAGTCATATCTGAACACTTTAAAGCCAGAAACAAGCACTAGAGCCCCCTTTTTTTTGAGTCTAAGGTGTTAAGAAAAAATATTGTTATTTGCCCCCTTTTGTCTACCTTCGCCATCCCTAATTTTGGCATGTTTGTCTTTAATACATTGTATTTTTTTTGTAATTTATTGATTATTAATAATTTATAAATATCCTTCAGGCATACAATTTGATTAAAAACAAACATTATTTACATGTAAAACAGATATCTGACTATGGCTATCAAAAAAGACAATCGCCCGAGATCTTCGTTTTCAAAAATTACAATCAGTCTGGCTTCCCCCGATTCTATCCTAGATAGGTCATTTGGTGAAGTGTTAAAGCCTGAAACGATTAACTACAGAACCTACAAGCCTGAGCGTGATGGTTTGTTCTGTGAAAAAATCTTTGGTCCAGTTAAGGATTATGAGTGTGCTTGCGGTAAATACAAGAGAATCCGCTACAAAGGCATAGTTTGCGACCGTTGCGGAGTTGAGGTTACTGAAAAGAAAGTACGTCGTGAGCGCATGGGACATATCAAATTGGTAGTTCCTGTGGTGCACATTTGGTATTTCAAAAGCCTTCCAAACAAAATTGGATACTTACTTGGTATCAGTTCAAAGAAATTGGAAAGTATCATATACTACGAACGTTTTGTAGTTATTCAGCCAGGTATTGTTGCTGACAAAGGCAAAAAACAAGGCGATTTGCTTACTGAAGAGGAATACCTTGATTTATTGGATACCCTTCCCAAAGACAATCAATACTTACCGGACGAAGATCCGAATAAGTTTATCGCTAAGATGGGTGCAGAAGCAGTACATGATTTACTTCTTCGTACCGAATTGGATTCACTTAGTTATTCATTAAGGAATTCTGCAGCAAATGAAACATCTCAACAACGTAAGGCTGATGCGCTTAAGCGCCTTAGTGTAGTAGAATCGTTCAGGGATGCCAATACAAGAATCGTTAACCGTCCAGAATGGATGGTTATGCAATATATCCCGGTTATACCACCAGAATTGAGACCATTAGTTCCGCTAGATGGTGGACGTTTTGCTTCTTCTGATTTGAATGATTTATACCGTAGGGTAATCATCAGAAATAACCGTTTAAAGAGATTATTAGAAATCAAAGCGCCTGAAGTTATCCTTCGTAATGAAAAGAGGATGTTACAGGAAGCGATTGATTCACTTTTTGATAATAGCCGTAAATCAAATGCCGTTAAAGCAGAAGGTGGTCGTGCATTGAAATCATTAAGTGATGTATTGAAAGGGAAGCAAGGTCGTTTCCGTCAGAACCTTCTTGGTAAACGTGTTGACTATTCTGGTCGTTCTGTAATTGTGGTAGGACCTGAATTGAAATTGCATGAGTGCGGTTTGCCAAAGGATATGGGTGCTGAGCTTTTCAAGCCATTCATCATTAGAAAATTAATTGAAAGAGGTATAGTTAAAACAGTGAAATCAGCAAGAAAGCTTGTTGATCGCAAAGAAGCCATTGTTTGGGATATCCTTGAAAATATATTGAAAGGTCATCCTATCATGTTGAATAGGGCCCCAACGCTTCACCGTTTATCTATTCAAGCTTTCCAACCTAAATTGGTTGAAGGTAAAGCGATACAGCTTCACCCATTGGTTTGTTCTGCGTTTAACGCTGACTTTGATGGTGATCAGATGGCCGTTCACGTTCCATTGAGTCACGCTGCAGTATTGGAAGCACAATTACTCATGCTTGCCTCTCATAACATCCTCAATCCACAAAATGGTACTCCAATCACCCTTCCTTCTCAGGACATGGTACTTGGTTTGTATTATATCACTAAAGGAAAGGTTACTACCGATACAGAAAAAGTTCGTGGTCAAGGAATGCGTTTTTATAGTGCAGAAGAAGTTATCATTGCTTACAATGAAGGCAAGATAGATCTTCATGCTTCTATCAAAGTAAAAGCTAACGTTCGTACTGACGCTGGTGTTTTAGAAAATAAATTGATTGAAACTACAGTTGGACGCGTACTGTTTAACCAAGCTGTTCCTGCTAAAGTTGGATATATCAATGCCTTGCTTACTAAGAAGAGTTTGAGGGAAATCATTGGTAGCATCATCAAAATCACCAACGTTCCAACAACGGCTAAATTCTTGGATGCAATTAAGGACTTAGGTTTCCGTATGGCATTTAGAGGTGGTCTATCTTTCAGTATTGAAGACTTATTGATCCCAATGATGAAAGAAGAAATGGTTGATCAAGCTTCTGGAGAAGTTCAGGAAGTTTGGGATAACTACAACATGGGATTGATTACCAATAACGAACGTTACAATCAGATCATTGATATTTGGTCTAGGGTGGATACAAAATTGACTGAAACGCTTATTCGCGCTATGGCAACAGATAAGCAAGGATTCAATTCTGTTTACATGATGCTAGACTCAGGTGCAAGGGGTAGTAAACAACAGGTTAAGCAGCTTGCAGGAATTAGAGGTTTGATGGCAAAGCCTAGAAAAAGTGGTTCAAGCGGTTCTGAAATTATCGAGAACCCAATTCTATCCAACTTTAAAGACGGATTGAGTGTATTGGAATATTTCATATCAACACACGGTGCTCGTAAAGGTCTTGCCGATACCGCCCTTAAAACAGCGGATGCTGGTTATTTGACACGTCGTTTAGTTGACGTGGCTCAGGATGTAATCATTGCTGAAGAAGATTGTGGCACTCTAAGAGGTATCGCTACAAGTGCTTTGAAAGACAATGAGGACATTGTTGAACCACTTTATGATAGAATTTTAGGAAGGACTTCATTACATAATGTATATGATCCAGTATCGGATGAAATCATCGTTGCTGCTGGTCAAGATATTGATGAAGACACTGCTAAGAAAATTGAAGATTCAGGTATTGAAACCATTGAAATACGTTCTGTATTAACGTGCGAAAGCAAACGTGGTACTTGCGTAAAATGTTATGGAATCAACCTTGCAACAGGAAATATTGCTCAACGAGGTGATGCCGTAGGTATCATTGCTGCACAGTCAATTGGTGAACCAGGTACTCAGCTTACATTACGTACGTTCCACGTGGGTGGTGTGGCAGGATCTGCATCTATTGAATCTCATCTAATCGCTAAGTTTGATGGGGTAGTTCAATTTGATGGTCTACGTACTGTTAAAGCAAAAAATAACGAAGGTCAAGATGTTCAAATTGTAATCGGTCGTACCGGTGAAATGAGAATCATGGATCTGAAAAATGACCGTGTATTGATTACGAATAACGTTCCTTATGGTTCTGTTTTAGCAATCAGTGATAATAAGAAAGTAGCTAAGGGTGATATCATTTGTACTTGGGATCCATTCAATAACGTCATTGTTGCGGAAGTTGCTGGAACAATTGATTTCGAAAATGTTATTGATGGCGTAACCTTCAGAGAAGAAGCAGATGAACAAACAGGCCACAGAGAAAAAGTAGTTATTGAATCAAAAGATAAAACCAGGATTCCATCGCTTAAGATTTTGGCTAAGGATGAAAAGACATACAACTTGCCAGTAGGATCGCACATTGTAATTGAACAAGGTGATCAAGTTAAAGCTGGTCAAGTGTTGGTTAAAATTCCAAGGGTACTTGGTAAGCTCCGTGATATCACGGGTGGTCTACCACGTGTAACAGAACTTTTCGAAGCAAGGAACCCAGGAAATCCTGCAGTAGTTGCTGAGATCGATGGTGTTGTATCCTTTGGTCAAATCAAACGTGGTAATAGAGAAATTACGGTTGAAGCTAAAGATGGTGTAGTGAAGAAATACCTTGTTACGTTGACTCGTCAGATTCTTGTACAAGACGGAGATTTTGTAAAAGCAGGAACTCCACTTTCTGATGGACAAGTTGCACCTGGCGATATCCTCTCTATTAAAGGTCCGTTTGCAGTTCAAGAATATGTTGTTAATGAAATTCAAGAGGTTTATCGTTTACAAGGGGTGAAAATCAACGACAAACACGTTGAAGTAATCGTTCGTCAAATGATGAGAAAGGTTGAAATTGTTGATCCAGGTGATACACGTTTCCTTGAAGGTGATCTTGAAGATAGAACTGACTTTAATGTTGAGAACGATTGGATTTATGATAAAAAGGTAGTAGTTGATCCAGGTGATTCAGCAATCATGAAAGCAGGTCAAATCACTAGCTTGCGCGAAGTAAGAGAAGAGAATTCAATCTTACGTAGAGCGGATAAGAAAACAGTTGAATTTAGAGATGCTAACGCAGCAACGTCTTGCCCAGTCTTACTAGGTATTACAAAGGCTTCATTAGGTACTCAAAGCTGGATTTCTGCTGCATCATTCCAAGAAACTACAAAAGTGCTTTCTTCTGCAGCAATTCAAGGAAAGACTGATGATATGCTTGGATTGAAAGAAAACGTAATCACAGGTCACCATATCCCTGCAGGTACTGGTCTTAAGGATTATGAAAATCTAATTGTAGGTAGCAAAGAGGAATACGAACTCCTTCAAAGTACTCGAGAAGTAATGAGCTTCGACGAGGAAGAATAAATAATAAAGGGAGCAGATACACTGCTCCCTTTTCTTAATCAACATTTTAAAGGCTTTGATCATGAATCAAAAAGTTGTAAACATCATTTTTGCATTAGGTATTATTGTTTTGCTGGTATTGAATTTCACTAAAAAAACTGCAAGTACTCCGACCTCATCAGCCGCAAATTCAGTAGCATCTAACTCACTAAAAGTAGCTTATGTTGATCTTGATAGCATCCAAGAAAAATATGTATACTATCAAGAAAAAATGCAGGAATTTGACAAGAAGAAAGAAGCAGCCGATCGTGATTTAAATGCAGCATTTCAAAAAATTGATA
>CANKGM010000086.1 GCA_947481355.1 Chitinophagaceae bacterium | reverse complement strand
CCATGTCTTTCATCAAAAGGCACAAATGAAACTTGTATGCGACCTAGTTCAGGTCTTGTACTTCTATCTCCACTATTTGGATCACTAGCGCCAACAGCTACGTTAGCAATAACACTTTCAACGAGTGGGTTTTCTTTTCCTCCATCTATACCGAGAACTTTGTTGATTCTATTTTCAAGCGAACCTGTAACAGAGTCGGTGTATTTGACATCCGTTCCTGCAGGCAATTTCATGTATACATAAATTGTGTTAGGATCGCCGGATGGGAATAGCACTACAGGTACATTTCTCATTCCAAAAAATACGAATGAAAAAATGAGTAGGATAAATGTTCCAATTAACATTTTAACGGGTCTCCATCCTTGGGTTGTCCAACGAAGTAGTTTCTCATAACTATTCATCATAGACGGTAGCAATTTGTTCTGGAACACATTGATGGCGTCTGTGAATACATACTTATTTAAAATCATCAAGCCTGCAAAAAATAAAAGAAGATTTCCAATAAATCTATATGAAGCTATATTGTTAGCGATTCCAGAAAAATCTAGTAATACACCAAGGGCGATAAATACCCACAATAATGGATTCTTGAAGATGAGTGATTTCTTTTTTTGTTCTTTATGGTCATGCGTCATGAAGTCCACTGCAAATACGGGGTTCATGATATAGGCCACAATTAGTGAAGCCGTAAGGGTGAAGATCAACATGGTGGGCAAGTAGATCATAAACTTTCCTATAATACCTGGCCAGAATAGGAGCGGAACGAACGGGGCAAGGGTCGTCAGAGTTCCTGCTAGTACTGGAACAAAGACTTCTCCTGCAGCGTATCTAGCTGCTTCTGTGGAGCTTATTTTACCATTTCCTTGCGAAAAAATTCTATGGGTGTTTTCAATTACTACAATCGCATCATCCACTACAATTCCAAGTCCGAAGAGTAATGCAAATAGTACAATAAAATTTAGTGTAACATTCGACCCAATGATGAAGTCTGCAGAAGGAAGCAATATGAATGCTAGAAACATACTAAGCGGAACGGATAGGGCTACAAAGAATGAGTTAGTTACGCCCATGAAGAACATCAAAATAATCATTACTAAGATGAATCCGATAACAATTGAGTTAACTAACTCATTGAATGCAGCACCTGCTTTTATACTTAGGTCGCCTGTTATTTTTATGTTGAGGTCTTTAGGGAAAACCTCTTTCTTCATTTCGTCAACGATATTGTTTATTTTTTCTGAGGCCTTAATTAAGTTTTCACCAGTTCGTTTTATAATGCTTAGGGTTACAACATTTTTTCCATTAAGTCGTGCGTAGCTTTCTTTTTCTTTTACTGTATCACTGATGTTGGCAAGGTCTCTGAGGTAGAATGGCGATCCGTAAATATTTTTAACTATTACGTTTTGTAGTTCAAGAGCAGATTTGAATTGACCGTTTACACGTAAGGCTCTTTTCTGATCGCCAACTTCGAGTAAACCACCAGATATGTCGGCATTTTCTCGTTGAATAGCCTGTTCTACATCGGTAAAGCCAACTTTAGCCACTTCCATCTTATTTCGATCTACATTAATTTGGATCTCTCTTTCAGGGGCTCCAACAAGATCTATTCTACTTATTTCGGAAAGTTCTTCAATCTTATTTTTGAGTTGATCTGCAAATTCTCCAAGTTTCACGGCATCATAGTCACCGCTTACATTCACTGCCATAATTGGCAATTCAGACAAGCTAATCTCTTGCACTACCGGTTCCTGTGTAAGGTCTTTGGGGAGGTCCTTTTTTGCCTTATCAACCGCATCTCGCATTTTTTGTAACGCAAGATCAGTTTTAACAGCGGTACTAAACTCTACAATAACTGCTGAGAAATCTTGTAGCGAGTTGCTCGTAATTTTATTAATCTTAACTCCTGTTATACCCTTAAGTTGTTTCTCAATAGGTCTAGTAACAAGATTTTCTATATCCTTTGGTGAGTTGCCTACATACACAGTTTGCACATATATAGTGGGTAGAGCAACATCGGGGAACTGCTCTTTAGGCAATGATACGAAGAGTGAAATACCCCAAAGCGAAATGATTAATGTAATGAGGTAAATAGCAGTCTTGTTTCTAATGGCCCAATCAGTTGGTCCAAATGTTTTTATATTCTTTAGCAATTCTGAGATTGGCTTATTGTTTGATGGATTTTCCATATTTTCTTTTTAGTCTACTTTATTCCTGACAAAATTTAATTGGTAGTTTCAGTTTTGATAAGTTGTCCTTCATAAAGTCCTTGAAACCCTTTACTCACGATTTTATCACCATTATCAAGTCCTGATTTGACTTCTATTAATTCGTCATAAAATTCACCAATTTGAATAGTTTTCTTTCTCGCTATGGTTTTACCATTTTCTTCGGTAAGGATGTATACAAATTTTCCTTTTTCGTCTGTTTGTACAGTTTCAACTGGAACTACAATGGTGTTTTTTGATTCATGGTCTAGTAGTTTTACAATAGCTACTTGATTTGGTTTGATACTAGCGCTACTTGGTAATTTGCTTTCTGCTATAAAGCTACGTGATGTCACATTGATCGATTCGCTTACTAAACTAATTTGTGAATTAAATGATTTATTAATATCAGGCACTGTAATAATGACTGGCATTCCCTTATGAATTTTGGAAACATAATTTTCAGGAACATCAACAATAGCTTTCATAGAAGTTGGATTGACAATGGTAATTCCTGCCATTGGGGAGCCTACAAAGGTTTCTCCAACTCGTATAGTCACATTATCAACAATTCCTGAAACTTCAGAAATCACATTTGTCGTACTTAATTGTTCTTTTACAATACCTAATTGCTTTTCAAGGCTTTCGACATTATTCTTTGCAGATAAAAATTGGATTTCAGTTCCAATTCCATCTTTCCAAAGATTTTCTTGCCGGTTAAAAATATTTTTTGCAAAGGATAGTTGGTTCTCTACTTGCTTGATGTTTTGCTGAAGAATGCCATCTTCAAGTTTCATGAGTATTTGCCCTTTTTTTACGTTGTCACCCAATTTTACAAATAGTTCTTTTACTTGACCACCCATTCCTCTAGGTGTTACATAATATATGTTTTCGGTACTGATTTTCCCCTGCAATTCTATATAATGAGCAAAGTTTTGTTTGGTTAATGTTTGAATTTCAACCAGCTTCATCTTCTCATTTGAAGACGATGTATCATACTTACTAATTTCAGTTTCTAGTGCTGTTATTTTCGCAGAAAGAGCATCTCTTTCTTTAGTTAGATTAGCGAGTTCAGTTTTTTTAACGGATAGATCGCTTTTTTCTTCTTTGTTTCCAGAACATGCTGCAAGAAGGATAATGCTGCAGAGTATTAAAAAATGTTTCATATAAATGGTTTAAACTTTTGAATTATAATTTTCCTAGTGCTTTAGTGTAAGATATTTTAGCGCTCACTGCATCGAATAGGGCTTGAAAATAATTTGCTTCAGCAGATTCTAAATCTTGTTGAGACTGTAGGAGTTCAAAACTTGATCCAAGACCTTGCTCGTATTTTTTCTTTGTTGAATTATATACTCGTTCGGCGAGTTGGACGTTTCTCTCTTGAGTATCCAACGTTGATAAGGCATTTTTGAAACCTACATTAGCTGCATTTAGTTGGAGGTCAATAACACGTTGAAAGTTTTCAATGGTGTTGGTTGTTTTTTGAAGACTCAAATTCGCTTGACGTATACGATTTGCTTTCTGTCCACCATCAAAAATTGGGACATTCAGGTTAAGACCCCAAAGGGAAGATTTGTACCACTTTTTACTAAAATCAAAAACATCAAAATTTGATCTCAGCGCATTTTTGCTGTAACTGAAATAAGTTGAAATGGTAGGCAAATAGGCTAACTTGTATCTTTTAAGATCTAACTTCAGTAAGTCTTTCGAAACATTCAATAGCTCAATTTCTTTTCTATCCGTGTAATTGAAATTACTCATTTCGAGTAGTCCTTTTTTCACCAGATCTACTGATAAGGAATCTGATAAAACAAGGGTATCTTTTTGATTTATGGCTAATGCATACTTTAGTGCTCCATACCCAATTTCTATTAGGTTTCCGATTTGATTAGAGGTTGTGGTTAAGTTATTTAAACCAACTTGTGTTTTGTCTAGGTCAAGGTGTTCAATGAAGCCATTCTTAAATAATTTTTCTTGATCACTTTTTAATTTCTCAAGTCTTTTAATGCTTTCATCTAGATAGTATTTTCTTTTTTCAGCTACCAAAACACTATAGTAAGACCTGTACACGTTGCTCTTTATGGAATCCTCCATCACTTTGATGCTTGCTTCTGTAAGATCTACTGCTTTTTTTCTTGCTTGGATAGCGATGAACAAATCAGGTTGAAAAAGAAGTTGTTGAAATTGAACTCCTGCAGAAGTCTGCCATGGCACACCAAATTGTGCTGGAAAAAATTCTGGAGCACCTGTAGGTTTAGTTATAGCATTTCCAGTACCATCTTTTACACCCTTATCTATTAAAACTTGATAAACGGATGGAGAAATAAAGTCGGGAAGTAATGTTACGGGAATACTAAAGAAGTGTTGCATTTGAACACTACCACTCACTTGAGGAGTTGCTTGAGACAAGTATTCTTTGTTTTTCGCAATTTGAATTTCTCTGTCTAGCTTGAGATTTTTAATGTCAGTTACATTTTTTAATGCTAACTCAGCTGCTTGATTTGCACTAAGTTTATACATTTCTTGTGCTTTTCCAGGCGATGAATTCAATAAAATAAGTCCTGAGATGATAAATATCCAACGTGTCATATATCTGTTTTTAAATTCCATTATTATTTGCTTTCTTTTTATACTCATTAATTAATTTGTACCCTTTCTCTGTGGCAAGTCCGTATAAAAAATGTTCTATAATTTCTAATGTTACTTCAAGCATATTAAAACGGTCTGACGGAAACGTTTCCTGATTAAAAGCTAACATCATCGATTCCAATCTGAATCTTGATAAGATTTCAATTTTAATATCTGACCGGTAAAGCTCTTCTTTAATTCCCTTCACTAGATTTGTTGTGATAATTTCTAACAGAAAGGAATTTCTGTATCGCATGAATTTTTCGTAGGAGCGGTAATGGTATTTTTGTAAATCAAACAATAACATGGGGTTCATCTTTCGCAGTTGAAGTCCAATCATCTCCATGGTTCTAAAGATCTCATCGATTGCATTGGCAGATAATTGGCAGCATGTAACGCAATCAGATTGAAGTTTATTTGTGTCTGCATCTATAATATTATCTACCAATTCATCTTTATCTGTAAAGAGCTGATAGATTGTTTTTTTCGACATACCGAGGTGGCTAGCAATATCATCCATAGAGACTGAGCGTATGCCTAGTCGCATGAAAAGTGTCTTGGCCTCTTGAATGATTCGTTCCTTGTTGTCCATGATAGATTTCGCGCCGCAAAACTAAGGAAACTTTCAATGGAGAAAAAGTTTCCGTTCAATAAAAAAATGAGTTTTTATACAAATGGTCATTTTTTATGATAAATCTGTCATTTTTGGAGTGATTTCTCTTTAAAAATCGCTTTTTTCCTTTTTTTCGGCGCACATGGTTGGTGTATATTTGAATTAAATTATTACTATGGGCCAATTTTTCCGACCGGCTAGGATACTGAATTTGTTTTTTCAGGGGTTGATTATTTTGGCTCCCATTGTCATAACGGCATGGGCAGTCATTTCTCTTTTTAAATTTATTGACGGCATACTTCCCAATCTTTTGCATGTTTTGTTTCCAGATTTTGTGAAGTTAGATGCCTTGGGTTCTCCAGAAAAAATACCTGGTTTAGGCTTTTTAATTGTGATATGCATTGTGCTTTTAGTGGGGTATATATCTTCTTCTTTCATTGTTGCTAAGTTGGTGGAATGGTTTGATATGATATTAGAGCGCACACCTGGGGTTAAGATTATTTACTCTACTGTTAAGGATCTTATGGAGGCCTTTGCCGGGAATAAGCGAAAATTCAATAGAGCTGTTTTGGTATCTATAGAAGCCCCTGATGTGTGGCGTATTGGATTTGTGACACAATCTGATGCAACTGCATTTGGCCTGACTGATTATGTTACGGTGTATTTACCTCATTCTTATGCTTTTTCTGGAATACTTTATTTCGTTAAAAAAGATCGTGTACGCTTACTGGATGGAGTGAGTTCTGCAGATGTGATGAAATTTGCTATTTCTGGTGGTGTTGCTGATTTTGCTGAACATACGACAGTGGAGGAGGATTCAAGTGTTAAGGGCTAAAGGAATAATCATTATTCTACTTTTCTTGGCTATTCCACCCAATGCTTTTTGTTGGGGATTTTTTGCACATAAACAGATAAATTATGATGCAGTTTTTTTATTGCCCCCTGCAATGATTTCTTTTTATAAGCAGAACATTGATTTTATAACAGAGCACGCTGTGGATCCAGATAAGCGTAGGTATGCCATTCCAGAAGAAGGTCCAAGGCACTATATAGACATGGATCAATATGGCAGTTTTCCGTTTGCTAATTTACCACAGCATTGGGGTGATGCAATTCAACATTATTCAGAGGATAGCCTTGTTGCTCATGGCATTGCACCCTGGTGGATTAGTAGTATGCACTTTCGATTAAAAAGGGCATTTGAATTAAAAAATCCAGAAGTAATTCTAAAATTATCAGCTGAAATCGGACATTATATTGCTGATATCCATGTGCCATTGCATACGAGTAGTAACCATAATGGGCAGAAAACAGACCAGATAGGTATACATGGATTTTGGGAGAGTAGGTTGCCAGAGTTGTTTACACAGCAGCATTACGACTTAATTAATGGGAAGGCTCAATACATTGAGAAGCCTCTTCAATATATATGGCAAAGGATTTATGAAAGCGCATTAGCCTCAGATAGTGTGTTGTATCTGGAAAAAAATCTTGCAAATGCTACTCCATCAGACTTGAGATATGCATTTGAGAGGAGAAATGGCATGGTTGTTAAGCAGTACTCTAGTAACTATGCTATAATGTACCACACGAAATTAAATGGTATGGTTGAACGAAGAATGAGAAGTTCTATATTTACGGTAGCTAGTTTTTGGTATACAGCCTGGGTTGATGCAGGACAGCCTAACTTAGACCTTTTAGGGAAAATTAAATTAAGCTCAGTGGCCCAGGCAGATCAAAAGTTCTTACAATCTGCTTGGTTAGGTGCCAAGATCATGGGCCGCTCTTGTTCAAATTGAGTATCTTTAGACCCTCAAATTATACATTGTTTTAAGTATAACTATCATGAAGCATAATTTCAATGCAGGTCCAAGTATTTTACCAAAGGAAGTTTTTGAAGAAGCCAGTAGGGCGATTGAAGACTTTAATAATACCGGTCTTTCCATTCTTGAAATTGGCCATCGGACACCCCTTTTTGAGGCTGTGATGGATGAAGCGGTTTCTTTGGTTAAGGAACTTATGAAGTTAGATGCAGATAAAGAGGTTTTATTTCTTCATGGGGGGGCATCAACTCAATTCTTTCAATTGCCCATGAATTTTTTAAATCAAGAAAAAAAAGCCGCTTATCTTGATTGTGGTGTTTGGGGAACAAAAGCGATTAAAGAGGCAAAACTTTTTGGGCAGGTTCACATTGTAGGATCATCTAGTGATAAGAATTATTCATATATACCGAAAGAGTATCAAATACCTAATGATGCAGCTTATTT
>CANKGM010000085.1 GCA_947481355.1 Chitinophagaceae bacterium | reverse complement strand
TCAATCACTGGATTAAAGCCAAAGGGATTATGGGGATTTATCAGATTTTGGAGTTTAGCAATTCCTTCATTCGGTGAAGCAAAATCCGCAAAAGGAAATTTACATAGTGCTGTGAAAAAAATCAACGGCTATAATTGTACTTTGTCGGCCTGGGAGAGTCGTGAGATGATGCTCGACTTTATGAAAAACGGTGTTCACCTAAAAGCAATGAAAGCGTTTCGTTCGATAGCTACAGGTAGAACTTATGGATATGAATCAGATACCATCCCAAGTTGGGAGGAGGCCTATTCACTATTAGAATCAAAAGGTAAAAATTATTAAAACGAATAAAATGAAAACTTCATTCAACAAGTTTATCTACATTGGTTTTATCCTATTTGGAATTTATGAATTAGTTTATAAGCACTCTGCAGGAGATGCAGCTACCTATATGGGTATTGCTCTAGCCTTTGATCCTTTCGATCAGGCACAACCATGGAAAGAAAGACCAACATGGCAAAAAGCAGTTTTAATTATTCACTTGGCAATTGTTGCAGGATTATTTGGGTATATGATTGGTAACTCACAAAGTGAAATAAGAAAGGGAATAATGGATGGTTGGCAAGGGAAATAAAAGGCAATTTTCATATTCACCAGTCGAAAATGGTGAACCTTTTTCACTCTATGAAAATCTCAGCCAAATGCTCACTCAAACTTTACCTTTTTAAAGTGGGACTATGTTTAATAAAGTTTAACAGGTGGAGTTGCGAGGAACTGATTAATTAGTTTTTCCCAAGATCTGAATATCAGCTAATACCCTACCGATATCATGCATATTAGTTGCATTATAAATTCCCCTGATCTGCTGATACCTATCAACCAAATACATTTTATCTGTATGGATAAATGTAGTGGTGTCTTTTAACTTATTATTGTCCGCAAAAAACGAAACCCTCCCTAAAGAATAGATAATTGATTTGTCTCCCGTTAATAAATGCCACTTACTTGGATTGATCTTATTTTCTAGACCATACGCCTTTAACTTACTCACTGAATCCACCCATGGCATAACAGAAAAGGATATTAACTCAACTAGGTTATTAGCTGAAAGACTATCCTGCAATACCTGGAAACATTTTGTCATTTTTGGACAAATACTTGGACAGGTAGTGAAGAAGAAATTCGCAATGTATACTTTATTCTTTAGTGAGTCTGAACTGAAAATTCTTCCTGTTTGATCAACTAAGTTGAACTTGGTGATATGGTGTACATTCTTTGAATCCCATGAAGGTGTCAAGTCTTGGGTATTATAGTATGGCAAACTTTCTTCTGAAAAATTATAATAACCACACCCAATAATACTGAAAAGAAGAATTAGTGGTATAAATAACTTAATGGAAAACTGGCATACAATCCTTTGCTGAAATAGCACCATACATTTTATTGTTTTTCACTGTATAATTAGAAATTAAATTACCCGTTGAATCCCAGATTCGTTGTATTCCCTCTTCTACTCCATTGAGGTAATTTTTTTCTTCTTGCATTTTTCCAAAATGAAAATAGATGGTTTGCTTCCCATCATATTTGTCATGATTGTAATTAAATGAATACCTCAAATTTCCATTTGGCCACCATTGTTTAAAAACTCCTTGTTTCTTACCCTTAAAAAATTGTCTTTCTAATAATTTTTCACCGGAATTATAATAACCGATTGCAAGGCCATTTTCTTTTCCATTTATAATTGGAAGCTTATAAACAATGCTTCCATCATTTTCAACTTCAACTACATAGCCATTAAAGGGTTTATTTTTATAAGTCCATCCATGATCCGTCTTCAATAATGAACTATCCGTATTTGTGATAATTATATCAAGAGGTGCTTGAATTTGATTACATGCCACCCAAAGCATAGCACATATATATACTAGAAACAGTGCGTTTGCTTTCAATGTAAATTAATTTACTAAAAATTGTCCCATCATACCACCATCTTCATGGTTTGAAAAATGACAATGATACATGTATGGATTAACTGCATCTGCAAAATCATCAAATTTTGCTATAACAGTAACTGTTTCCCCTAATGGCACATACACGGTGTCTTTCCATCCTGACTCGTGTTCACCAACTGCGCCAGAACTTCTTGCTATAATTTTAAACTGAACGTCATGAACATGAAAAGAGTGTCCGAATATGTTATTGTTCACAATAGTCCATTTTTCAATATCATTTAGCTTGATAGTTTGATTTATAGATGTAAATCCATAAGTATTGTTATCAAATGTAAAAGCTGAGCCAGCTTGTCCACCAGTGATATTAATCGTTCTACTATTTGTTACATCAGCATTTGTCCAATACGTATTATTCGCCAATGTACTTGGTAATGATGTAATAGCTTCTGCTGAACTAGCACCTACCTTAATATGCAATACACTAAAATCTTTATTGTTTAATAAACTCCCAAAATCGCCAGCGTTAGCAGGTTCTGCTCCTGGAAATCCAAATTTTTGTCCAGTATTATACGCTTTTAAATCAATGCGGCTACCTAATGCATCTGCCCCAAGATTAACCAAGATTTCAACACGTTCACCTGCCATTATTTTTACTCTATTCACTGTAACGGGTGCATTTAACAAGCCTCCATCATTCCCAATAATAGCGAATGATCTATTATCACTCAAGCCTAGATCATACCCTCTCTCGATTTCAGCATTAAGTATTCGTAAGCGCACATATTGTTTAGGTAACGTGACTTGAGCATTCATAGTACCATTTGTCAACAGATAATCACCATATGCTCCTGTAATATCGAAGGTATTGTCTGAGTTGAACCTTCTGCTCGTTAATACCAATGGAATATCATCAGTTCCATATGTTCTTGGCAATGCCAAAGCAGATTCAACAGGATCCTTCACAATAATAAAACCACCGGCTCCTTTTGCAAGTTGTTCATAGGTTTTCATATGAAGATGGGGATGGTACCAATAGGTGCCGGCATTATTTTTTACATTGAAATGGGGCGACCATGTACCGCCTGCGTCTATAATCTGATGTGGCCCGCCATCCATTATGGCAGGGATATGAAATCCATGCCAATGAACCGTAGTTTGGTCAGATAGATTATTGGTAACATTGATTTGCACATCATCTCCTTGGTTCATGATGAGCGTCGGACCCCAAAAACTATTTCCGTTATAACCGTAAGTTGCTGTAGCAGAACCTGACTTGAATTGCTTTGTGGCTTTATCCAATGTTAGGTTAAAGTTAGTACCGGTAATGAATGGTGGCACAAAAAGTTCGTTATACAAACTAGTATCAGTACTCGTGTCGGCTGAAACACCAGATGCATCTGACTTACTACAAGAAATCAAAACAATTGAGGATAATAGAAATAAGGCACTTAATTTACCAAAATTCATGTGTTTTAGGTTTTAATATCAGATGTTTCAAAATGAATATTCCTTCTGTTAAAAATATATTTAATAATTACCGAAGGAATTCAGCATCTTGAATATCTATTATATGTAGATTTTGAATGAAAAAGAGCTCATATCAAGGTTAAGGCGAGGAGAGGAACCTGCGTTTAAGTTACTGGTGGAAAATTACCAGGACAGGGTATATTATAGTGTGCTGAATATCCTACATAATGCGAATGAGGCAGAGGATGCAGCTCAAGAAACCTTTATTCAAGTGTATGAGTCGATTCATGGATTTAAAGAAGAGTCTAGCTTAGCTACGTGGATTTATAGAATTGCTGTGCGTAAGGCATTAGAAAAAATACGTAAGCAAAAAAATAGACAACGTCTAAATTCCATTGCACTGTGGTGGATGCCTACAGAAGAAAAAAGTATTGATGCAGCATACCTTAATCCTGGAATCAGAGAAGAAAACAAAGAAAAGGCAACCAAAATTTTTAAAGCCATTAGTGAGTTATCCGATAAACAACGAATCGCTTTTACATTGATACGAGTTCAAGGCATGAAGCATGAGGAAGCAAGTGAAATAATGAAACTGAGCATAAAAGCGCTTGAGTCTTTATTAAGCCGAGCGAAAGAAAATTTGAAGCAAAAATTAAAATACTACTATAACTCTTAAAAAGATAATATGAAACATTTACAAGAAGATAAGCTAGAAAATGATTTAACTATCTTTTCGAATATGAAAGAAGTTGGCTCTCCCAACTTCTTCTATACAAGATTATCTGCTAGGATGGAAGATGAGTCTATTTCTCGTGTAACTGGATTATCAATCAATCCGATTTTGGGACTTTGTGCATTAAGTATGTTTCTTTTCATCAATAGTCTTCTCATAGAAAAAGATACAGATATAGTTAAAAGCAATACGGACAAACATATTGAAGCCTTAGCAGCTGAGTATGATCAAACTATTACAAATTAAAATGTCATAAGATGAGAAATATTGGAAAAAATAAATTTACCAGCTGGCTAACTATCATATTAATTGTTGCTAATATAGCCACCCTTCTATTCTATTGGATTGGAAATGTTAAACACGCTCGAGACAATTCTCCAAAAGAGTTTTTAGCTACAAAACTAAATTTTAGCACTCATCAAAAGGATCTATATTTTGATTTAGCAAAGGAACACAATGAGAATGCGAAAAAAATAAGAGAGCAGATTAAAATTAACAAAGATATTTTTTTTCAATTATTAAAATCGGATAAAATCATAGACAGCATTAGGAATAGTGCAGCTGCAAAAGTTAGTTCATCAATACAATCACTCGACATTTTAACTTTTGAACACTTTAAAAAAGTTCGAGCTATATGCACAGTAGAACAAAAACCAAAATTTGACGAATTAATTCAAAGAATGGTTAATGCAGTGAATAATCCTCAACAAGGCCCGTGCTATTCCATGAAAGAAGATACCACACAAACAGAATACCGTAAATAAATTAGTGCGAACAACATTCATTAGCGGTATTAACAAATCCTTATGGAGGATTGTGTAGGAGTAGTACATCTGACTATAAAAAGTATGAAAGAATTTATTAGTGCTATCTTATTTTTTTCTGTATTTACTGCAAGTGCACAAAAGCCAGGTTCACCACCAAGCATGGAAGAACGAATTAAGAAAACAAAAGAAATTATTAGCAGTGAAATACAACTGAATTCAACTCAACTGAAGATAACTATCGAAGCATTTAGTAATTTTTTTACACAGGTTGATCAACTGTTGAAAGGCGAAACGCCTCCACCAAATCCAATTCAACTCAAGCAATTAGAGGCCATTGAATCTGAAAGAGATCAGAAAATAATTTCTGTATTAAATGAAAATCAGGTAAAACGTTATAAAGAAATCATCTTGAAACTAAGGTCCCAAAAGCCAGGACAAGGCAATCAACAAGGCCCCCTCCACAGAAACAATAATAATTATTAATAATTTTTAAACACTAACACTTCAACTACATGAAGCAATTCTACACTATTGTCCTTTCGCTAATTGCAACCCTTACATTCGCTCAAAATAATAAACAAAATATTAGAGGAGTAATAGTAGATAAATTAGCTCAATACCCTATTTATGGTGCAACAATTCAACTTATAAATGTTCAGAAAACAACCATTTCAGACACTAATGGTATCTATACTTTTAGTGAAGTCAATCCTGGAAGGTATGATCTGAAAATCACCTATTCAGGATATAAGGAATCGTTGATACCGAATATAATCGTTGTATCAGGCAAAGAAACGATACTAGATATTACGTTAGAGGAAGATTTCAAAAGCTTAAAAGATGTTATTATTAAATCATCCAATAAGTCTTCGAGTATAAATAAAATGGCTACAGTAAGTGCGCGAACATTTTCGATAGAGGAAGTTAATCGCTATGCAGGAGGCAGGAGTGATCCAGCACGCCTTGCAGCAAATTTTGCTGGCGTAAGCACTCCAGATGACAGTAGAAATGATATAGTAATTAGAGGAAATTCACCTACCGGGGTTTTATGGAAAATTGACGGGATGAACGTGACTAACCCCAATCATTTTGCATCTATAGGAACTACAGGAGGTGCAGTGAGTGCGTTAAACACCAACTTGTTAAAAAGTTCTGATTTTTTTACTTCTGCATTTCCAGCTGAGTATGGCAACGCCAATGCAGGAGTATTTGATATAGGTTTCAGAAATGGGAACAATAAGAAGCGGGAAACTACATTACAATTGGGTGTCATAACAGGTCTAGAAGCTACTACTGAAGGACCAATAAATAAAGATAAGGGATCTTCTTACTTAGTAGGGTATAGATATTCTTTAGCAGGTATTGCACAATCCATGGGAATTGATATAGGAACAACTGCCACTCCTACTTATCAAGACCTATCCTTTAAAATAAATAGTGGAACCTCAAAAATTGGAAAGTTTTCTCTATTTGGCATTTTGGGAACAAGTGTAGTTAATCTAGAAAGCGGAAGCAATAAAAATTCATTATATGGCAATGGTAATCAAGCAGATTTTACAAGCAAAATTGGAATTATTGGATTAAACCATTACAAACAACTTAATAACAAATCATTCTTTAGTACAACCATCGGAATAAATTATTCCAAAACCGATGTGACTAATTATGATTTTGATAGAATTTCTGAAGTCTCCTACCAAAGAGAAATTTCAAAAACAGCAAAAACTGGATACAATTTTAGCACCTCTTATAATTCAAAAATTAATTCAAGAGTATTCCTAAAAATAGGCATTGAGAACCAAGTATTAGGACTAGACCTTAATTATAAAACAAAACAACGACCTTCTGACAATTTTAATCAACTATGGGATTATAATAGCCAAACCAATTTTGCTCAAGCCTATGCTCAATTAAAATACAATCTGTCAGAAAAAATTACAGTGAATACAGGACTTCATGCGCAGAAGTTCTTTTTGAATAATTCGACTTCGGTAGAACCAAGGCTGGGGTTTAAATATGACATAAGCGATAAAAGTAATTTGACATTTGGGTATGGACTTCATTCACAAATGCAACCCATTAATGTCTATTTTTTACAAACACAAAATGGTGATGGTACATATAATTACAATAACGAAGACTTAGGTTTTACGAAAAGCAATCATTTCGTTATAGGCCATAACCTACAACCGGCTCAAGACTGGCGGATTAAAACAGAAATGTATTACCAATATTTATACAATGTGCCTGTCAATACATTTTCAAGTAGCTATTCCATGCTAAATACAGGGGCAGGATTCAAAACAGACTTAGAAGATAATTTAATTAATAAGGGTACAGGAAAAAATTATGGAATTGAACTCACAATAGAGAAATTTTTTAGCAAGGGTTATTATGGTCTATTTACTTCGTCATTATACAATTCAAAATATACAGGCAGTGATGGCATTGAGCGTAATACAGCCTTCAATGGAAAATATGTCTACAATATATTGGCGGGTAAAGAATGGAGTGTAGGTACAGGAAAACGAAATAAAACAAGTATTGACTTTAAATTTACGAATGCAGGGGGCAGGTATTATACCCCAATTGATTTGGTAAGTTCTCAAAATAGCAATCGAGAACAATTATCTTCAGACGTCTATTCAACTCAATACCCGAACTATTTTAGAATGGATATAAAACTTGGGTATACATTTAATAGCAAAAAAAATAAGGTGTCTCAAACGCTATCACTTGATTTACAAAATGTCACAAACCATAAGAATGTTTTCTCTCAAACATATGACAACAGGGACCAGAACGTGAGTTGGAAATATCAACTTGGATTTTTTC
>CANKGM010000084.1 GCA_947481355.1 Chitinophagaceae bacterium | reverse complement strand
TATCCCTGTTTATGTTTTGTCGATTAAAGACTTTAAATACATCAGTGCCAAATAATGATAATAAGTTGATCATTATAGAAATTACACAATTATAATTACTTGTTTTGGGGCTCTATTAAATCCCATAAATTTCCATACAAATCACTAAAAACAAGTACCTGCCCATACGCTTCCTGACTGGGAGGCCGAATAATTTTTACTTCATTTTTAATAAGTTGGTCATGGTCTCGTTTAAAATCATCTGTATAGAGAAATAAGAAAACCCTACCTCCAGTTTGATTGCCGATAAAATTTTCTTGCCGGGAGTTCGAGGCCTTTGCCAAGAGTAGACTACAACCCCTACCAGCTGAATTTTTAGGAGCTATCACTACCCATCTTTTTTCTGGAGTGAGTTGAGTGTCCTCAATCAGTTCAAATCCTAATTTATTAATATAGAATTTCAACGCCTCATCGTAGTCTTTCACTAATATCGATATTTGACCTATCATTCTTTCCATGCTCAAAAATACCAATTTATTCTATTCTTGATTTACCAGGCTATGAGCTGAAACATTCATGATTAAACTGCCAAAAAAGACAAAGGTCTCAGTTGAGACCTTTGTAGCGAGATCGGGAGTTGAACCTGCCTGCGGCAGGCAGGCCCGAGTCCGCCGCGGCGGATATGAATCCAAGATTAATGTGGAATTGATTTGATAAATTCTCTGCCGACTCCAGTCTTTAGCCACTTTTCATAGTGCATGGCATCAGATTTATGAGAATATTCTTTTGTAAAGATCAATTTCCATGGTCGATATCTTGCTGTCCAATCATTTCCTAAATTATTATGGCTTCCCAACCTCATTTCCAAGTTTGAAGTATAGCCAGTGTAGTGTTTTTGGTATTTCTCTGAAAAAAGTATGTATACAATGTATCTCATAAAAAAAGGTCTCAGTTGAGACCTTTTGTAGCGAGATCGGGAGTTGAACCCGAGACCTTCGGGTTATGAATCCGACGCTCTAACCACCTGAGCTACCTCGCCTTGGAGCAAATGGGATGCAAAAGTAAAGAATGTGACTCTTAAAACAAAATCGGATGATTTTCCCCTAAAAAATGACAGAAATCATTTAAAAAGAAAACTATTGTCATTTTTAAGCGCTTTGAAAACCGAAATCTTTACATCCGTTAAAGCACTGATAGTAGAGCAAACGCCATTTTATAACATTTAAACTCTACAACATGACTCGAATTAACTCCTATTGCCAAACATGCACAGTAAAGAACTGCATCATGCTTAAATCGTTCACTCAAGATGAACAACAAATTTATAAGCCCTACAAACATCACTATGAATTCAAAAAAGGTGAAACAATGTTTAGGGAGGGTGATGAGATTAATGGCCTGTATTTCATACAATCAGGCGTAATTAAGCTTGAAATCAACAGCCAGACCGAAAGACCCTTCATTTTAAGATTAATTGGCCCTGGTCAAACGATGGGACACCGTTTTCTTAGCTACACAGGTTTACAGCCATATACAGCAACAGCGGTAGAAGACAGTAGGGTTTGCTTCATAGAATTGGGCTTTTTCAAGAATTTAGTCCAAAAGAATGAATTGCTTCAAGAGGAAATCAGGAAGATCTTCTTAAAGGAGATTAGGTCAACAGAAATAAAATTGCTTCAAATCGCACAACAAACCGTTCGAGAAAAAGTAGCTGGCATCTTAGTTCATCTTGCTGAGACCTATCAATACAAGCAAACAGGGGTTGGCATTCGTGTTCATATTGACCGCCAGGAAATGGCAGATCTTGCTGGTACAACAAAAGAGCAGGTTTCAAGGATTTTAGCTGATTTTGACCAAGAGGAATTGATTAGGTTCAGAGCTAAACACTTCAAATACATAGCGGTTGACAAACTTCGTCAAATAGCAGAAAGTCATACTTCTCCTATCAAAGAACGTGTTGCCGTTGAAGCCTAAAAGAACAAGAGTTGATTGTTAATTTCATTGCTACTTAGTACCTTTGCACCCGAATATAAAAACTATGGCAGCAAAGATTAAAGTACTCAATCCGGTAGTAGAATTAGATGGCGATGAAATGACAAGAATCATTTGGAGGTTCATCAAGGATAAGCTTATTCTACCTTACCTTGAATTAGACATCAAATATTATGATTTGGGCGTCGAATATAGAGACCAGACAAACGATCAGGTAACTATCGACTCGGCTAACGCAATAAAACAATATGGCGTAGGTATCAAATGTGCGACCATTACCCCAGATGAAGACCGTGTAAAGGAATTCAAGCTAAAGCAAATGTGGAAGAGTCCGAACGGAACCATTCGTAATATATTAGATGGAACTGTTTTCAGGGAACCTATTGTGATAAAGAATATTCCTAGATTAGTGACCAACTGGGACAGCCCTATCATTGTAGGACGTCATGCCTTTGGTGATCAATACCGTGCAACCGACTTTGTTGTGCCAGGAAAAGGAAAACTTACTATCAAGTTTGAAGGTGAAGATGGCCAAATCATTGAGCATGAGGTATATCAATATAAAGGTGCTGGTGTTGCATTGAGTATGTACAATACTGACGAGAGCATTATGGGATTTGCGAGAAGTTGCTTTAATATGGCTCTTTCAAAAAAATGGCCATTGTACATGAGTACGAAAAACACTATTCTCAAGAAATATGATGGAAGATTTAAAGATATTTTCCAAGAGATTTATGAGAATGAATTTAAAGCAGCATATGAACAAGCTGGGATCACCTATGAACACAGGCTTATTGATGACATGGTTGCTAGTGCCTTGAAATGGAACGGTAAATTTGTATGGGCTTGCAAAAACTATGATGGTGATGTACAAAGCGATACAGTGGCACAAGGTTTTGGGTCACTAGGATTAATGACTTCTGTTCTTATTACGCCTGATGGTAAAACTATGGAGTCTGAAGCAGCACATGGAACGGTTACCCGTCACTATCGTGAACACCAGAAAGGTAAACCAACAAGTACTAATCCAATTGCATCAATCTTTGCTTGGACACGCGGTTTAGCTTTTAGAGGAAAATTAGATGGTAGTGAAGCGCTTATCAACTTCGCTAATTCACTAGAAGCAGTTTGTATAGAAACAGTAGAAGAAGGTAAAATGACCAAGGATCTTGCTGTATGTATTCACGGAAATAAAGTGAACCATGGCGAACATTATCTTTATACAGAAGAATTCTTAGATGCCATTGATGATAATCTAAAGAAAAAGATGGCAAACTAATACTAGACAAAACTATTTAAAATCCCCGCTTCTTTAAAGTGGGGTTTTTTTTGAACACATTTGAACAACCTCAATCTACTTTAATCTTTCTCCACATCGCTCTGACCATTTCTGAATCAAAGCCTTCAAATCGACCACGCTGAACTACAAGGTGGTTGTCGTTTGGATGACTTAAGTAATAATGAAAAGCAAACTTATTATCTGGTTGCTTTATACCTGAAGATTGTCCAAATCGTAAATCGTTGAATAGTAATGTATCCCTAATTTTTTCAAGCGTATAAAAACCCTGAGAGAATTGTTTTAGTTCCATTAGTTCCTTATGATCGCTTATGGAATCTAATAAGGATTCATTTCTATCAACATGGTGCAATGTCAATAATTTAGAAGTATCAAAAATAGAACGATACCCTATTTCAAAACCTGACTCATTTTGAATCACAATAAACCAGAGCAAATTATTAAGCAAGGTAGGTGTTGTAAAATATTTATTACTACTCAATTCCCGACTACTCATTGAATTTTTTACTGCATTATTAATATTGTATTTATTTACACATGCAAAGGATAAATACATGACTGAGGCCCAAATTCCAACCCTTGCCCATTTGAGCCTATGCCGATGATCTGTCTTGAGAAAAATTAAAAATATAAATGCGATTGCAGGTAACATGCTGAATAAAGGATCCGCCACATAAATAACATTGAATGAAATTCTCGTTGAAGAAAAAGGCTCAAACCATCCAATTCCATAGTTATTGCAAGCATCTAGAAAAAGATGACATGCTATTTCAATTAAGAAAAAATAGAACCATTTTTTCAGTGAAATAGGCTCAGCCTTATGCCATCGAGCCGCAATTAAAGCAAGAAAAAAACTAATTACTCCACCAAATAAAAAAGAATGGGTTATGCCTCGATGGGCCAATAGTTCTGTAGAAACAGGCATCCAAGAACCAGCAACAAAGTCTATGTCGGGCACACTTTGAGCCAAAGCACCCCAAAGCATGGCCTTTCGACCAGCATTCTTATCCAACAAAACTTCTCCGATGCAAGCACCAAGAACGATATGAGTTAAGGAATCCATACTTATTAATCGGTAAAGTACACATAAAAAAGACTCATTAGTAAGACGAGGTTCTTGCTTTGTAAAAAAACTATTAAAATGAATTTTTAACTCCCGTTCCTACATTCGTATTTGACGCATATCGCCTGCTTGTGTTCCAGAGAATTTGTTGATGCGATAAATGAAAGTCAGCATGAAGTATCGAGTCAACCTATTGACTTTTGTATCAGTAATATTATTTCCATTAACTGAACGGGCAATACTCTTATTTTGTTTAAACACATCAAATCCTGAAACCCTTAAAATACCTGTTTTTTTCTTGAAGAGTGTTTTTTCAAAAGAGGCATTCATTAATATAATATTTTGATTGACGCCAGAAGATAATCCTCTGTTAATGATATACTCTAAATCATGTTTAAATACCCAATCCTTAGGTAAATCAATCCGAGAATTATTACTGATAGTCCAACTTCCATAATCCACATTTTGTTGTCCCGGCAATGAATAGCGAACTCTATTCAATCCATAACGCGCACCAAGATCAAACTCCAACCATTCTTTCCAATTGAATTCCATTTTACCTCCTTGAGAGAAAAGAAGGTTCTTGCCTACATTACGTTGACTATCAATTAGGGTAATATTGTGATTAAGATTTACAGAACCATTTATGGTTAACACATACGTTCTATTGTTCCAAGGCTTACTGTAGTTGTAAAATCCAGTGACGTTATAATACCCATTCACATTATCGTATGAAGTAAGCTGCGTACCAGCGTTACCTATTCGCATGGTATTATTTATGATTTGATTTTGGATGAAGTTATAATTGGCTCCAACAAAAAACGTTCTACCAGAAGTGAAATTCAAATTATTGAAAAATAAACTGAAGAAATGATTTTGAGATGGCTTCAGCAATGGATTTCCCTGTGTTTGGTATTGTGGATTTGAGATATCCTTAACGGGTTGTAGTTGTCCAAACGTAGGCTGAACGGCATTAGCAAAATAATTAAAATTCAGGTTCTTTGTTCTAGTGAAATTATAGGCAAACCGTGCAGTAGGAAACACATTTTGTGTTCGAATAGGCATATATGCACTATCCCTGGTGAGAGAATATCCTTTTTGACTTACAGGTTGAGTACTAACTCCTACAGAATAATTGTACTTCTTTTTAACTGTACGAATATTTGCCCCAATGCGCTGATTCAAGAAATCTGTCTCAAATGCATTACTTAATTCTGGAAGAAATTGATTTACATTAAGTGCATCAATTGCATATGTTGCCCTATCATTACTTGTGTAAGAATGACCAAAACTATAAATCAAGTCAAGATAACGATCTTTCATTATTGGCTCAGAATAATTGAATCGGACATTAATATTATCTGTCTGATTCATTGAATTGATGTATTGATTCTGTTGTACAACATCTAAAATCGGAATCAAATTATTTGTCAAGTTAAACTTGTTATTTGTTGCATCAGAACTATTGTAACCGCCATTGATATTAACGGATAAATTTCGTCCTCTCTTACGAAATTTATGATTAAAAATGAGGTTGCCCGAAAAGTTAGGCGATTGAGAGTGGGTTATATTATTATTAATTCCTCTGCTTGTTGTGTCAATGCTATTACGCAAATAATCAAAGATAGAATTAGACGTATTGTTCGCTTCACGTGTATTAAACTCAGGAATAAATTTGATATAGTTAAATGAATCTATATTCCATTCAATATTGATTGACGCCCTATGATTCTTAGATCGGTTTAGCGAACTATCTGCTTGGTGATTCAGAAAAGAACTGTTTTCAAAGAAGTTTTGTGAAGCTACATCTCGATTTATATCTGTGGACTTATTTGAGAAACTATAGTTTCCATAAATTGATCCTTTCTTGTCCTTGAAATCATTTCTAAAATTTGTACCAAATGACTTCGTAGCACTCAATCCTTCTGTACCTCCGATACCACCTTGATTATTGCCCCCAATGTTAACTTGAATTCCTCTACCTCCACCACCACCGCCACCATCAAATCCAAATGTACTTGTATTGGTATTATTAGCACCACCAAAAAAAGTGATCTGTTTGTTGTTATCAAATATGTTAACGTTCGCTGTACCCTGGTAGCGATTATCCGTACCCACCCCGGTTGTACTTCTACCGAAAATTCCACGATTCTTCTCTTTCTTTAGCTGAAGATTGATGACCTTATCTGGTTCTCCATCTTTAATTCCTGAGGCATTTGCCATATCTCCATAATCATCAATCACCTGAACTTTATCAATCATATCTGCAGAAAGTTCACGGGTAGCGGTTTTGGGATCACCACTAAAAAAATCCTTCCCGTTAACCTTTACCTTAGTTACAGTCTTTCCTTGCGCCGTAATATTTCCATTCTTATCAACATCAATCCCAGGCATTTTCTTTAATAAGTCTTCAACCATGGCATTGGGTTTCAATCTAAATGAATCCGCTTTATATTCCACAGTGTCTTCCTTGACCATTATGGGAGGTACTGAAACAAATACTTCCTGCAATGATGTATATGAATTAGCCAATACTAGTTTATCAATAGACAATACTTCATTATCTGCTGGAATAGTTATAGCTTTTATTGTAGTGCCATAACCAACACTAGAAATTACAAGGACAGAGTTCCTTGTAGGAACATCTTTAAAGAGAAAAAATCCTACATTGTTGGAAACCGTTTTCAATGTATCCTGACGTCCAACCGTATATAATTTTAATGTTGCCCTAGCAATTGGGTTGCCCAAGGTATCCACCAATTTGCCTTTGACTTGGAAGTCAGATCGGGTAAAAGCATTTAATGACGAATCGGATTGAGAAAAAGAAGTAAAAGATGTAATTAAAATACTCCAAATCAATACGATACGTTTGCTCATTCTGAAATTTTTCATAATAAATAGATGTCAAAGTTACTTCATTGCCTTCGGGAGAAGTAAAAAATACATAAATGGTAAAAAAATACGTTAAATCAGCTGAAAATAGCCCGAATTGAGGTGGTAGTTCTCCTAAACTACTCCCTTCTAAACCAAATATTTGGGTTAATTTTGCCAATTCAATAAAGACCCAAAAGAGCCATACTATGTTGAATTTTATATCTAAGATCTTCGGAGGTAGCAAGTCAGATAAAGATGTTGAAAAGATTAGGCCTTTAGTTGGACAAATCAATGCGCATTTTTCTTCATACCATACACTTAGTAACGATGAATTGAGAGGTAAGACAACCGAGTTTAAATCGAGGATCAAAAACCATTTAACAGAGATAGATGAAACTATCAGTTCATTAACGGCGCAAGCTGAGCAATTAACAATTGAAGATATTCTTGGAAGAGATGCCATCTATAAAGAGATTGATGAAGTAAAGAAAAAGAGAAATGAAAAAATTGAGGAAGCGCTAAAAGAAATTTTACCTGAAGCATTCG
>CANKGM010000083.1 GCA_947481355.1 Chitinophagaceae bacterium | reverse complement strand
CGTAATGCTATGCGTGATTTACGCGCAACAACTGATTCAGCAGCTGCAAATGAAAATTTACCAGCTGTATTGAGCAAAATTGATAAACTAGCTAAGAAAGGAGTTATTCATAAAAATAAGGCTGCAAACCTTAAAAGCTCGTTGACAAAAGCTATTGCTAAAATAGCTTAATCACATAGAAATTATTCAAAAAGGAGAATATCAACTAGATATTCTCCTTTTTTTTAGCCTCTAGGTCATTAAAGTGCTTTGTCTAAGACTTATCTTCGCAGTCTCTATGACAGAAAAAATTATAATTCTCGATTTTGGTTCCCAGTATACCCAACTAATAGCAAGAGCTGTGAGGGAAGCCAATGTATATTGCGAAATCATACCATACCATAAGGAAGTTAGTTTTGGACCAGACTTAAAAGGAATAATTCTATCAGGATCACCCTTTTCAGTGAACGACCCTAATGCTCCACTCATTGACATCAAGGCATTAGCCTCCAAACATCATATTCTTGGACTTTGCTACGGGGCACAGTTGATTTCTAAATATTTTGGAGGTCGTGTTGAAAAATCAGAAAAAAGAGAATTCGGTAGAGCCATCTTGCAAAAAAATGTGGAAGACCGTTTACTCAACGAAGTTCCAGCCACATCACAAGTATGGATGAGCCATGGCGATTCCATCTTAGCACTTCCTGAAAATGCAGAATTGCTAGCTACAACAAATTCAATTCCTGTGGCTGCTTTTAAAGTGAATGAAACTGATTGTCATGAAATTTTTGGACTACAATTTCATCCTGAAGTGTATCATTCAGAATTCGGAAAAAAGATCATTCAAAACTTCTTATACTCGATTTGTGGATGTTCAGGTGATTGGACTCCAGCACACTTCATTACGGATACCGTAAATTCATTAAAAGAACATATTGGAGATCGCAAGGTTGTTATGGGATTAAGTGGAGGTGTTGACTCTACCGTTGCTGCAAGCCTTATTCACAGAGCAATTGGAAAGAATCTTTTTGGGATTTTTGTAGACAATGGATTATTAAGAAAAAACGAATTTGAATCAGTATTGAAAACATATGAACAGCTTGACCTAAACGTCAAAGGTGTTGATGCAAAAAAAGTTTTCTATGATGCCCTCACTGGGCTATCTAATCCAGAGGATAAGCGAAAAGCTATAGGTAGAACATTCATCGAAGTATTTGATAAAGAATCTCATGAGCTAACAGATATTTCCTTCTTAGGGCAAGGCACGATTTACCCTGATGTGATTGAAAGTGTTTCGGTACATGGTCCATCAGTTACCATAAAATCACACCATAATGTTGGTGGACTGCCTGAAACCATGAAGCTAAAACTGATTGAACCCTTGAGGTCCTTATTCAAAGATGAGGTTAGAAAAGTAGGCTTAGAACTTGGCATTCCAGATGATTTGTTATTTAGGCATCCTTTTCCTGGTCCTGGATTAGCCATCCGTATCTTAGGAGAAATAACCGAAGATAAAGTTAGGCTACTTCAAGCTGCAGATGATATCTACATAGAATCCCTAAAGAAGCATTCATTATATGACAAAGTATGGCAGGCTGGAGCTATACTACTTCCTGTAAAATCGGTTGGTGTAATGGGTGATGAGAGAACCTATGAATTTACTGTTGCCCTCAGGGCCGTAACATCAGTAGATGGCATGACAGCTGACTGGGCGCATCTCCCCTATGAATTTTTAGGTGAAGTGTCGAACGAAATCATCAATCAAGTTAGAGGAATTAATCGTGTTGTATACGACATTTCGAGCAAGCCTCCAGCAACCATTGAATGGGAGTAATTAGTAGTGGGATTAGTTGTAATAAGTATTTGATCTAATCAACCCAATCTGCTATGAATATATTCGTATCGCGCGTTCCTCCATTGTTCCTATTTGAACAAAATACAATCTTTTTCCCGTCAACACTAAACATTGGAAATGCATCAAAGCCTTTATCTCTGCTAATTTTTGTAAGCTGAGATCCATCTTCCTTCATGGTATAGAGATTGAATGGAAAGCCGCGTTTGTATTCATGGTTTGATGCAAAAATAATAGTCTTGTTGTCTGGCATATAGGCAGGCGCCCAATTTGCTTGACCAAAGCTACTTACCTGTTTAATATCTGAGCCGTCTGCGTTTGCAATATAAACTTCCATGCTAGTAGGTGCTACTAAGTTTTCTTTCAGCAAGTCTTTATATTCTTGGATATCTTTTTCGGACTTCGGTCTAGATGCACGCCAAATTAATTTCTTGCCATCAGGACTAAACCAAGCACCGCCATCATATCCTAATTGATTAGTGATTCGCTTTGTTTTTCCGGTTTTTAGATTCATCGTATACAGCTCAATATCACCATCACGTGTTGAGGTAAAGACCATTGTTTTACCATCGGGAGAAATGGTGGCTTCTGCATCATATCCGGGAGTATTAGTAAGTTGCTTGGTAATGTTCCCATTTAAATCAGAAATAAAAATATCAAACGAAGAATACAATGGCCAGATATATTTATTACCGTATTTTGACCTGTCCGGAACAGGAGGACAATTCTCATCCCCTAGGTGTGTTGAGGCATATAAAATATGCTTACCATCTTTTAAGAAAGCGCCACAGGTTGTTCGTCCTTTTCCTGAGCTAATCATGCGGGGCTCAAATTTTTCTTCTGCGTTGGCAGGAATTTTAGCGATAAAAATTTGATCGCAAGGAATATTTTCTTTGGGATTTGTTCGTTGAAATACAAGCCATTGTCCATCAAAACTAAAATAGGCTTCTGCATTATCTCCACCGAATGTCAGCTGACGTAAATTCTTAAAATGTGTTTCTTCTTTATAATGCAATGTATCAGCTATAGATGAATGTTGAGCAAAAGCAACATTGCTTAGCATAGCTTGTAGGAATAATAAAACAGATAAGGAAAGTATATTAGATTTCATAATAAAGCATTAATTATTGCTAAAGTAAGCATGAATTTGGGCTTATTTATCATCAACTTGTAAAAAAACACCGGCTATTCCTTAATTTTGGGTATGCCTGAAATTTCCTTAGGAAAGTTCAACTTATCCATCATCTTATTGCTATTTCTAGCAAGTTGTTATAATGATTCTCAAAATCAGCATGAGAATAAAGTGGACAGTATATCAAATAATAAACAGGTTGATCAACACAATAACCAGGTGATTACCGAATATGGGGTTGATATTTCAAAGGCATTTCAACTCATTGCGAAAGGAAAGACAAATGAAGCAAAATCTATTTTGGCTGCGGAGGAACAAAAAAAGCCCTTTGATACTCAATTATTAAATGAATTGGCTAAGGCATTTTTATCTTCAATGGATACAAGCGAGGCAACAAACCGACTAGAGCAGTCAATTAAAATTGATCCTACACAATCTCAAGCTTTTTTTGAATTAGGATATATTTATGCAGCAAAAAAAGACACTAACGCACTAATCATTGCAGAGCAATTTATTAAACAAAAAGGGCAAGAACAGCAAGTTGCACATGGCTATTTTTTAAAAGGGATTTACTTTGTTAACTCAAATAAACCATCGCTTGCATTAAATTCATTTACCCAAGCAATTTTAAACGACTATACCAATACAGATGCATATATTGAAAAAGCCATTCTATTATATGACTTAAAAAAATTCAAAGAATCTTTAAGTGTATTGAATAAATCAATTTTAATTGATAAATTTCAAGCAGATGCTTACTATTGGATGGGTAAAAATTATGAAGCCATTGGAAATAAAGTAGATGCCAAGTTTTATTATGAACAAACCATATTACTTGCACCTGATTATGAAATTGCAAAACAATCTTTAGAGGAAATAAAATAAAAACAACAACATGCCAATTATAGCACCCTCCCTTTTAGCAGCAAATTTCTTAGAGATAGGTAAAGCATGTGAAATGATCAATCAATCAGAGGCAGCTTGGTTACACTTGGATGTGATGGACGGACGCTTTGTTCCGAATATCAGCTTTGGAACTCCTGTTATAGCAGCCATACGGAAAGCAACTGATAAAATACTTGATGTTCACCTAATGATTGAGGAACCTGAAAAATACACTCCATTATTCAGCGAGATAGGTGCAAATATTTTAACTGTTCACGCTGAAGCGTGTACGCATTTACATCGCAACATTCAACAAATTAAATCGCTTGGCATGAAAGCGGGGGTTGCCTTAAACCCACATACATCATTAAGCAGTATCGAGGAAGTATTACAGGATATCGACGTTGTTTGCATCATGACCGTAAACCCTGGTTTTGGAGGACAAAAATTTATCCCATCAATGCTTTCGAAAATTGAACGACTTAAAAAAATGATTCTAGCAAATGGAAATAATACCAAAATTGAAATTGATGGTGGTGTGACATTAGAAAATGCGTCTGAAATACTTAAGGCCGGAGCCGATATACTTGTAGCAGGTAATACTGTATTTGGCGCAAAAGATCCAATTAAGACTATTGAGTTATTATCAAAAATGAGCTAGGTAACTCTTTTTCCAGTACACTCAACAATCTTTCCCACATAGTGTTGATATTAAGTAATCAAATTAATCACCACAAAGATTTAAATTTAAGTAGATAATCAATTCTTTAACGATACTTAAAATCAAAAAAAATTGACTGAAACAATCATCAACCTTGATTCTGTAAACCCTATTGAATTTTTTGGAGTTAACAATGGTAAACTAGACCTACTAAAGAAAAGATTTCCATTACTTAAAATCTTAAGCAGAGGAACACAAATTAAACTCAGCGGTTCTGAAGACCAAATCGAATCAGCAAAAGAAAAAATTGTATTGCTCGTTCAATACCTTGAACGAAATGGCAATGTAAGCCATAATTATTTTGAACAAATTCTCGGTGGAGATGATGCAGAAAGCATCGATATGTTTGTTGAAAAGAATCCAAACGATGTATTGGTATTTGGGCCAAATGGAAAATCTGTTCGAGCTAGAACCCAGAACCAAAAACTCATGGTTAGCATGGCTGAAAAAAATGATATTATTTTTGCCATTGGTCCTGCCGGAACTGGTAAAACATACACAGCTGTTGCCCTAGCAGTAAGGGCCTTAAAAAACAAGCAAGTAAAAAAAATCATTCTAACCAGACCAGCAGTTGAAGCTGGAGAAAGCCTTGGTTTTTTACCAGGCGATTTAAAAGAAAAGATTGATCCATACCTAAGGCCCTTGTATGATGCGTTGGACGATATGATTCCGGCAGACAAGCTTGGCTACTATATGTCTACTCGTGTTATTGAAATTGCTCCACTTGCTTATATGAGAGGCCGAACATTAGACCACGCTTACATCATCTTAGATGAAGCACAGAATACAACAGACCTGCAAATCAAAATGTTCTTGACTCGAATTGGAGCAAATGCAAAAGCAATCATTACAGGTGATATGAGTCAGATTGATTTACCTAAAAATCAAAAAAGCGGTCTTGAAAAAGCAGCAAGAATTTTAAAAAACATCGATGGTATAGCACATATAGAACTTGATGAAGAAGATGTTGTAAGGCATCGACTAGTAAAAGCTATCATTAAGGCATACGATAAAGATAATGAGTATAACAACCCTAGCTAAGATGAAACCAATATTAAGTATTACTTTTTTTTTAACTCTCTTTTTTTCTTGTACTCAACCTGAAGGGTTCAAGGAGCCAGAAGATTCAATTGATGCAGGACGAGAATTTGTTCGTGCAGTGCTTGACGGCGATTATGAAAAGGCTAATTTATATATACTAGAAAACGATGAAGACAAATCACTTTTTGAACGATATAAGACATATACAAAAAAACAGCCAAGACAAGAAAAACTGCAGCTAAAATCCGCTTCAATCATTATCAATAAAGTTGAAAAATTAAATGACAGTACAAGCATCATCAATTTTTCGAATTCGTACAGCATGAAGCCAATGGATTTAAAAGTTATATTGAGTAACAAAAAATGGCGTGTTGACTTCAGCTATACCTTCGCAGAAAATACTTCCATAAAATGATTAATATCAAAACTATCTTATTAGTTATACTTGGAAGTGCATTAGGGGGTGCTACAAGATTTATATCCTCCGAATTAATCAAGCAAAAATTTCCAATGAAGTTTCCAATTGGAACCTTCTTAGTCAATATACTGGGATGTTTTTTAATTGGAGTAGTTTATGCCCTTGCCTCAAAAAATACAGACAACTCACCTCAGTTAAAACTATTGCTTGCCACAGGATTTTGTGGAGGCTTTACTACGTTTTCTGCTTTTTCTGCTGAAAATATGGATTTATTAAAATCAGGTAACCAACTCACTGCACTGGTGTATATATTAACATCAGTAACCCTAGGCATTTTAGCTACAGTTGCAGGAAACTATACATTTAAATAGAATCATGAACATCAATACGCTTCATCCATGGCATGGCACTGATTTTGGGAAAGATGCACCAAAAATTGTTAATGCAATAATTGAAATACCAAAAGGATCAAGAGCAAAATATGAAATTGATAAAGCAACAGGATTGCTCAAATTAGATAGAGTAATTTATTCCTCGTTTCACTATCCCATAAATTATGGATTTATCCCTAAATCATTAGGCGAAGACAAAGACCCATTAGATATCCTTGTACTCGCTAGTGTATCGGTACAAGCTGTTTGCATAGTGAAAGCTAAAGTAATTGGCGTTATGCAGATGATTGACTCTGGGGATGCTGATGATAAAATAATTGCAGTTGCCCACAATGACCCAAGTGTTAATTATATCGACGAGTTGAATGATCTTCCCATGCACTTTTTTGCTGAGCTACGGAATTTTTTTGAAGAATATAAAAAACTAGAAAACAAAACAGTTATTGTAGATGAATTTCAAGAGAAAGATATAGCCTATAGAATCATTGATGATTCTATTTTAAGATATCGGAAAACATATTCTTCAGATGATACAAACTAAATTCAATACCATGGAAACTCTTATTTACCTAATTCTAATTGGATTAGCTGCAGGATTTTTAGGTGGAATGGTAGGAATTGGTGGTGGTGTTATTATTGTCCCAGCACTAGTATTATTATTTGGCCTTTCTCAACATAATGCCCAAGGAATTTCACTGGCCATGATGCTCTTCCCTGTAGGATTATTTGGTGTTTTAAATTATTATAAAAAAGGGTATGTTGACTTTAAATATGCTGGATTAATTGCAATTGGTTTTTTGATAGGCAGTTATCTTGGCAGTAAATTTTCGCTTACGCTTCCACAAGAACTCGTTAAAAAGATTTTTGCGGTAGTCATGATCCTTCTAGCATTAAAAATGCTTTTTTCAGGAAAAAAATAAATTTATAGGGTGCACGTAATGGTTCAACAGATACAGAGACGAGAAATCAAATCGGCCTGTTCAGGATACATTTGCACTAAAGATTCGTACTTAGCCAGTTCGAAATCCGCATAATCAAATCCTGGAGATACTGTACAGCCAACAAAGGAAAAACCAAATGGGTTATCTGGAATTGACGCGAACCAACACCCTGCTTCAATAATTAGTTGAAAAGATTCTCCATCAGTAATAGATGATCCAAGTTTTTTCAACTCATAGAGTCCATTGGGATGTAAAACATGAATGTTTAAGGCGACTCCAGTATAAAAATGCCAGAGTTCATCACTTTTAATTCTATGAAACGCCGAGAATTTTCCTTCCGTTAATAAATAATATATGGCTGTTGACACCACTCTATTGCCATCAAAAACACCTTCCAAGGAGTCTTTTTTTATTAATGTCTTTGCAGTATATGTCCTTTTATAATACCCCCCTTCAGGATGAGGTTCAAGT
>CANKGM010000082.1 GCA_947481355.1 Chitinophagaceae bacterium | reverse complement strand
CTGCTTTTTCATCTCCTCTGTCTGCCGCAAACACATACGTGGAAGATCCATGAACTGGGTTTTCTGCTTTAACATAGATAGGCTGGTTCTTGTAGAGCTTTTTTCTTTTTTTACCCTTACCCACATAGTAGGCCACTTTTTTATGGCCGACAACGACCTTTCTGTCAGGAGCTGCATTAACGTGAATGCAAATAAACAAATCACCATTTTCCCGGTTGGCGATATTGGCTTTTTCAGTTGGAGAATGATAGATGTCTGTATTCCTCGTCATGACAATTCTAGTGGTTGGCAATTCTTGCCTGAGAAGTGTATCAAGCCTTTGGGCTACTTCAAGGGTAATCTGTGCCTCTGTGGAATAGTCACCTCTAGCCCCAACATCTTTTCCACCATGTCCGGCATCAATGATGATGGTTTTTATTCTAGGTCCTTTCTTTGCGGTTTGGCTAAAAAGAGGGGACGTAAGCAAAAAGGATGCTAAAACAGTAAGTATTAAAGAATGTAAAGCTCTCATCATTCGATTTGTTCGTTTAAAATGAATACCTAGATGTTCAATCTTCACGATTTCTTACAACTTAAATTGATTATTTTTGCCTGCCAACATATATGCTGCAGACCCAAAGCAAATTTAGTTTAAAATATCTTTTTTTCTTGATTTTGTCTTCAGGGGTATATTGCTTTTTAACATACCCTGTGTTAGCTAAACCAGGGAATAATTCCCTTAAGCCCACAGTTAGTCATATCGACACCATTCCTACGTCGACTGCTGATACCTCAAAACTTCCAAGTATTCCGGATACATCCTCTATTTCCTCCATTAAACAGGATTCGCTTCCTATAGATAGCTTACATGTAGATACAATAAATGTTCGATTGTCCAAAGACTCCCTAACCGACCCAATAACCCATACGGCAGAGGATTCTATGGTATTGGATGTGGATGCACGAAAGATCTTACTATATGGGAAATCTGAACTCAAGTATGGTGATGTTCAGCTCAGTGCACCTAAGATTGTGTTTGACCAAGCCACTCAATTTGTGACCGCTAAAATGGGAAAAGATACAGCAGGAATCGTAACGGGGATGGCCAAGATGAAGCAAAGTGAATCTGTTACGGTAAGTGATAGTATTTTATTTAACCTTAAGAGCCAGAAGGGACTAACGTATAGTTCGTTTTTTCAGCAGGATGAGTTGTTTAATTATGCAGAAAAAGTGAAAAAGATCAATTCTGAAACCTTTTTTGCTTCCAAGGGAAGGTTTACTACCTGTAATTTGGATACCCCGCACTTTGCCTTTCGGTTTAGTAAGGCGAAATTCATCAATAAAAAGTTAGTCGTTACGGGTCCTGTTCATCCTGAATTTGAAGGAGTTCCATTGCCCATTTATCTTCCTTTTGGCATTTTTCCAATGAAAAAAGGACGACAGTCTGGTATTTTGCCTCCACAGTTTACCGTAAACCAGGACTTTGGTATTGGACTTGAAGGTTTCGGCTATTACAAAGTGGTTAGTGAACTACTGGATGCTAAAGTCTGGTTTGATCTCTATTCGTATGGAACATGGCGGGGGAATTTTCAGCCTAGTTATCGAAAGCGATATCGATATAATGGTAATTTCAATTTGAGTTGGCAGGACACCAAATTCGCATTTAAAGGTGACCCGGATTATAGAAAAAACAAAAGCTTTTTTATTACCTGGTCTCATTCGATGGATAGTAAAGCAAGGCCTGGCGTTTCTTTTAGCGCTAATGTAAATGCGGGAAGCAGCAAATACCTTTCTTTGGTTCCCAATGGAACCCTTGCTGCGCCAGGTTTTCAAGGACAGTCGGGTGGAGGAAATTATTTACAGCCAGTCAACTTTACTAATCAGTTGAGTTCTTCGATATCTTATCAAAAGAACTTTATTGGAACGCCATTCAACATGTCGATCAACTTGAACCATAATCAAAACACGGGTACAGGGTTGGTTAATTTGAATTTACCTGATATTGCTTTTATCATGAATACCATTTATCCCTTCCAGCCAAAAGAATCGGTTGGAGCATCCAAATGGTATGAAAAATTAGGTGTTGGTTATAGTGGAAACTACAAAGGCGAGATTTCATTCTATGATTCTGCATTTCAATTTAATCAGGTATTA
Organism: Chitinophagaceae bacterium; assembly: GCA_947481355.1. GTDB lineage: Bacteria > Bacteroidota > Bacteroidia > Chitinophagales > Chitinophagaceae > Pollutibacter. The sequence goes on along the minus strand of CANKGM010000082.1, from coordinate 5,713 downwards.
GATACATTTCAATGGGGAGCTAGTCATGATATTCCCATTACCTTGTCTTTGCCATCACTTGGTCCATTTCAAATTGCACCAAGCATGTCATTCAAAGAACGGGAATTTGCTCAACAGTTTTTTAGAACTTGGAATCCAGTAACGGAGAAAGTGGATACCAGCATTCAAAAAGGATTTTATTCAGCACGAGAAATGTCATTCGGATTATCGTTTAGTACGGCTATTTTTGGAAAGTTCCAATCAAAGAACACGGAAGCCAAAGTTCAGGCCATACGGCACGTGATGCGGCCACAGTTTAGCATCAATTATAGACCTGATTTAGTTAAGAAGTATTATTATCGAGAGCAAGTGAATAAAGCTGGAAATACCATGTTGTTTTCCACCTTAGATGGAGGAATATTTAGTCCATTTTCTGCAGGCGAGAACGGTGGGATGAGTTTTGGCTTGGATAATAATTTGGAAATGAAAGTGAGGTCAAAGACAGATACAGGCGATGCAAAATTGAAAAAAGTAAAACTATTGGATGGATTTGGTATTTCTGGATCATATAATATGTTGGCAGATTCGTTCAAACTTTCATCCTTTAATATATATGCTCGTAGTAATTTATTTGAAAAAATAAACATTACAGCGAATGCTACTATGGATCCATACAAAGTAGATCCAACCAGTGGATTTAGAACCGATCATTATGTATGGGAGGGAGGAAAATTCAATCCAGGAAAAATCGTGCGAGGCAACTTGAATATGTCGACTAGCTTGAAAAGCAGCAAAGGCGATGACAAGAAAAAGCAATTACAAAAAACAGGGGATGATGAGCAGGATAATTTGACAAATGATCAAATGCAACAGCAATTGGATTATATCCGAAGAAATCCATCAGAGTTTACTGATTTTAGCGTTCCTTGGACACTTACTTTTTCCTATTCATTAAGTTTTGCAAAATTGTTGCAACGCGATTATACCTATAAAACACAGCTTACGTCAAGTTTTAATTTTAATGGTGATTTCAGTTTGACCAAGAAATGGAAGTTTGGTGCGAATGGTTTTTATGATATCAAAACGATGAAACTGCAGTCACTTACTACGTTTATATCTCGCGACTTGCATTGTTGGCAAATGTCTATTAATGTTACGCCTGTTGGCCGCTATAAGTTTTTTAATGTGACTATCAATCCAAAATCGGGATTGTTACGCGATCTAAAAATCAACCGCACCCGTTATTTCTATACGAACTAGTTTTATTGTATTTACTCACTACTCTCCACTCACATCTCACGTCCAACCACCCTCAGCGCTAAGCGTTCAGCGTCCAGCGTTCAGCGCTAAGCGCCAAGCGAATTGTATTCAACCCCCAACTCCCAACTCATTTTAAGGCTTCCTCCCACATCAACTCAAAAATGTATTTCTTCATTTCACTGTAGTGTTTGAATTGAGTTGGTTCTACAGCAGGTAAAAATTTCATGTGTACTTTACCGGGCCAAAAGAAAAAAGCTTTATCTGAAGGAAGCATTTCTTTAGTCCCATGAATGACTGCCGGTATAATAGCTTTGCCGGTTTCAAAGGATAGCCTGAAGGCTCCGTCATGAAATGATTTTAGTGGATCATTTGTTTTGTTTCTGGTTCCTTCTGGATAGATGCACATATGCATTCCAAGGTCAAGCACCCACTTCATTTGTTGATAGCTTTCTTTCCTGCTTGTTTCAGATTTTCGATCTAGTAAAATGGAGCCTCGTTTGTAGATGATGCCAAACAATGGAATTTTTGACATTTCAATTTTTGCAATGGTTTTGTTAGCTCCGGGTATACGTGGAGAGGTTATTGTTACATCAATCAATGAATTGTGGTTACATGCTACGATGTAGTTTTTATTTTTTTTGAAATGTTCTGTTCCTTTTACCACTAATCGAATTCCGGCAAGCGGGTAGAACATGTCCATCCAAAAACGGCAAATTTGGATGAACCACACTGTTCTCTTAGGTTCTTTTAACAATCCAATAGCCCATGCAGGTATGAGTACGACAAACATGGTTCCGATGAACATGAGTCCGCCCCAAATTGTATATAATTTCCCGAGTACATTCTTCACCATAGATTAAGATTCAGTTATTTGCCAATCAATCGGATCAAGTCTGTTTTTCATGAGGTATTCATTGGTTTTTGAAAAGTGCTTACAGCCTAAAAATCCTTTATGTGCGGAGAGTGGTGAAGGATGAGGTGCAAGTAGAACGAGGTGTTTAGTGGTGTCTATCAACTTGAGTTTTTCTTTGGCGAAATTACCCCAAAGGATGAATACAAGGTGTTCTTTATTTTCTGATAACTTTTGTATGACCTTATTGGTAAAGTTATGCCATCCAATGCCTGCGTGACTGTTGGCTAGATTTGCTTTAACGGTAAGGGCTGCATTGAGTAAGAAAACCCCTTGCTTTGCCCAGGCTTCCAGATTACCATAGTTTCTGGGCATTTTAACCCCAAGATCAGCTTCTATTTCCTTGTATATATTGAGTAAAGAGGGGGGAGGTTTTATGCCTTTTGGCACCGAAAAGCTCAATCCGTGTGCCTCTCCAGCGCCATGATAGGGGTCTTGTCCGAGAATGACTACTTTAACTTGATCGAAATCCGTTTTATTGAAAGCGTTGAAAATAAGAGAACCTGGAGGGTAGATAATACCTTTGCTTTCTTGCTCTACGTGAAGCAGTTCAACCAATTGGATGAAGTAATCTTGGGTAAATTCATTCTTGAGTAGTTGCTTCCAGCCCGACTTTATTTTAACATCCATGTAAAATTCCTTTCATTGATACTTGGGTGCAAGCTAAAAAAAATTATCTTTGCAATCCCTAAAGAAAAATAAGGGTCCAGTAGCTCAGTTGGATAGAGCGGCAGCCTTCTAAGCTGTAGGCCATTGGTTCGAATCCAATCTGGATCACATTTTTTCTTTTCAATCTCCCTCATTCCATTTATTTGTTTTTACGCTTTCTACGTAAACTAAGGGTTACTACACTAAGCCAAAACATTTACCAAAAGAGCCTAGTTGGCTAGACAGGTTTACTATTCAGTATACTAATTTTAAAGGTATTATTAGAACTTTATGCTATTATTGGTGTTTGTAAATTTGGACAACTTGCCAATATAAAATGATTCAAGACGATAACCGATGTAGTGTGAAATCCAAATCCAGTAGCACATTAAATCGACCCTATATTCACCATATTTACAGCCATATAGATGAACTTCCCGAAAACTGGGATGTTTTGGCTAAGAATAATATCTTCCTATCCAGAAAATACCTGGAAGTCTTGCAGGAAGCGGCACCAACAAACATTATCTGTCATTTTATTGGGATCTTTAATGAAACAGAACTGGTGGCCATTGCCATTTCACAGTACCTTGACTTTAATCAGATTGAATGCTATGGTAACAAGCGACAGGTTAACAATGTTTCCATTAAAAACTTCCTGTTCAAAAAATTTGCTTCAAGCATTTTGGTTATTGGGAATAACATGCTCACAGGACAACATGCTTTCGAAATTGCTGAATCAGCAAATAAGTCTTCAGTTCTTGTAGCATTAAACGATGCTGCAATTGAATTAAAATCAAGGTTTGAAAAGAAGGGCACTAGTATTCACATGACCACTTTCAAAGATTTTATAGCAAAAGAAATTGAAGGGTTCTCATTACCTGCATTTTCTTCTGACCTGAGATTTTCAGTTCAGCCCAATATGATACTTGATATCAAAAAAGAATGGATACTTGAAGAAGACTATGTGAATGCCTTTACAAAAAAATACCGTTCTCAATATAAACGAGGTCGTTCAAAATGCTTAGGGGTAGAGAAAAGGGAATTGACGCTGGCAGATATTTTGGCTAATGAAGATGAGTTGCATGAGCTCTATCTCCATGTAGCCTACAACGCCCCTTTCAATACTTTCTATCTTCCCAAAAATCATTTCAGCGTATTCAAAAAAAAGCTGGGATCTAACTTCATGCTATATGGCTATTTTTTAGAAGAAAAATTAATTGGCTTTAATACAATCATTAACAACGGAGAAGAGTTGGATAGTTATTTTTTGGGGTATGATGACTCCATTCAAAAAGAGAAAATGCTATACCTAAATATGCTCTACGATATGACAGTCCATGCGATTATACATGGATTTAAAAAAATTGTATTTGGACGAACTGCATTGGAAATTAAAAGTTCAATCGGAGCAACTCCTGAAACTATGATTGGTTTGATGAGACATAGCAATAAAGCAATCAACTACTTCCTCCCTTTCTTCTTCAACTACCTTGAACCAAAAATTGTTTGGAAGGAGAGAAGTCCATTTCAAGAAAATTTGTATCAGAATTGAGTAGCTACTAAGCTATCTCCATAAATTTACTTCCTTGTTTTTTCAACAGATGATTAAAGTCTACAATAAGAGATCCAGCAGCTTTTAATTTAGAAACAGTATGGTTGTATCTTTTCAGTTTCCTGAAACTTACTCATAGTTGAATAAATCTCGGAGTCTACAAGCTCGTTTTAAATTTTACTCTTTACGTCTAGGAATTTTTAATTCCAATTCCTCAAAAGGCGCTTTACAACCAGTGAGTAACTGAGCCTTTAGCTCGTTTTTTTTAAGCTGCTGTTCCTTAGCTAGCTGGAGGTATAAATTCTGGTACTATATTTTTAACGGGCTTAATACTTTTTAAGTACTCAAATATGGCTATGATGTCTTCTTTTTTCATTTTAGCATAGGTAAACCAAGGCATAGGAGGAAGCAACTTCCTAGTGCCATCTATTCCATGATAGTTTCCATTTTGCATGGCATTTAAAAATTGTTCGTCAGTCCATCCTCCAATTCCTGTAGCGTCTGGTGTGATATTTGCTGCAAAGGAAGTTCCCCATGGTCCATGTGCAGAAGTGCCAGAGAGGCTAAATAAGATCCATGCTTTAGAAGACAACGTATCATATGCAGCTGGGAGTTCATCTGCAGGATGTCCAGACAAAAGTTTGTTAGGGTCAGGAGCCGGACCATTAGCTGTCATGATCTTTGGAGAATGACAATCATTACAGCCAGCTATCGTAACAAGGTATTCACCTTTCTCTGTTGTACTTGTTTTCTTTTCAATATTACTTTGTTCATTACATGACATCAATAATGATAAGAGTATACATAATATAACTATGTGTTTCATGGTAATGGGTTGATTTTATTTTATTTGGTTGAGGGAACACCAGCAATAATTCTTAATGGGGCGCCGCTTCCTTTACCTATTTTCATAGGAAGTGCTACTATATAAATACCTTTAGCAGGTAGCTTGTCGAGGTTGGCTACATTTTCAAATCCAGGTTTATTTTTATCCAAAAGAATACGATGAGTTTGAAAGTCTTTAGATTGTCCGTAATCCATACTTGGTGTATCCAATCCCAATGCTTTAATGTTTCGGTTTTCTACTAGCCATTTAGTAGTTTCAGGATCAATGCCAGGGAAATGAAGTAATGGAATGGCATCAATTCCTTTTAAAGCTGTTCCAAAGTACTTTTCACGATCTGGATAAAATTTTCCATAACCTGTTCTGAATAAAACAATAGTATTCTCATCAAGCTGGCCATTTTCTTTTTCCCAAGCTTCCACATCTGAAACTTTCACGAGGTAATCTCTGTCTTTCAACGCATTTTCTGAAACGTCTATTACAACAGCTTTCCCCGTAAGACTAGTCATCGGTAGTT
>CANKGM010000081.1 GCA_947481355.1 Chitinophagaceae bacterium | reverse complement strand
TCTCACTAAGTCGGGAAAGAATTGAAGAAAGAAAGTCATCAACAACAACCTAATATGCATTCCATCTACATCCGCATCCGTGGCTATAATAATGTTGTTGTACCTCAGCTCATCATTTCCTTCTTCGATATTTAATGCATGCTGGAGTAAATTGAATTCCTCATTTTCGTATACTACTTTTTTAGTTAAGCCATACGAATTGAGTGGTTTACCACGCAAGCTGAATACGGCTTGCGTTTCAACATCTCGCGACTTGGTAATGGAACCGCTTGCCGAGTCACCTTCTGTAATAAAAATGGTGCTTTGTAGCTGTTTAGCGATATACTCTTGCTTCGCTTTTGTAGACGGTTCATCGTTCAAGTGTACTCGACAATCACGTAGTTTTTTATTGTGCAAATTGGCTTTCTTAGCTCGTTCGTTTGCTAATTTTTTAATACCCGCCAATTCCTTACGCTCCCGTTCACTTTGCTCAATGCGCTTTTTCATCGCTTCGGCGACAGACGGATTTTTATGAAGATAGTTGTCGAGTTCTTTACTAAAGAAATCGAGCATGAAGTTCTTCATTGATGGTCCACCCTCAGCTATATATTGAGAGCCTAGCTTTGTTTTTGTTTGAGATTCAAAAACAGGTTCCTGAACCCTAACTGCAATAGCCGCTACAATGCTTTGACGTATATCAGAGGTATCGTAGTCTTTTTTAAAAAAGTCACGCACTGTTTTTACTATAGCTTCTCTAAATGCAACTACATGCGTTCCACCCTGGGTGGTATATTGTCCGTTGACGAAGCTGTAAATGTCTTCGCCATATTCATTGTTATGCGAGAGAGCCACCTCAATATCTTCTCCCTTAAGGTGGATTACAGGATACCTAAGTTCATCTTGATTTGCATAGCGGTGTAATAAATCGAGTAACCCATTTTTACTGACAAATTTTCTTCCATTATAATTGATGATAAGTCCTGCATTTAGATAACAATAGTTCCAAAGCTGCTTATCGATGTAATCGGATATGTAATGAAAATTTCTAAAAATATTTTCATCAGGTATAAATTCAACTAAGGTTCCATTAGACTCTTTGGATGCCACTTCCTTGTAATCTTTGATGAGTTCACCACGTTTAAATTCCGCAGAGCGCTCTTTTCCTTCCCGATAAGCGGTTACTTTAAAATATTCACTTAGTGCATTAACAGCTTTCGTACCTACTCCATTTAGCCCCACACTCTTTTGAAAAACTTTACTATCGTATTTGGCACCTGTATTTATTTTGCTCACTACATCCACCAATTTCCCTAGAGGAATTCCTCTACCAAAATCTCGTATGGTAACTTCCCGGCCATTTAAGGTGAGGTCGATTTGCTTACCATGGCCCATCATGTGTTCATCAATACAGTTATCCATGACTTCCTTCAATAGAACATAGATACCATCATCTTGACTGCTGCCATCGCCAAGCTTTCCAATATACATTCCTGGTCTAAGTCGGATATGCTCTTTCCAGTCTAGGCTCTTGATCGAGTCTTCGTTATATTCAAAAATATCACCTCCGGTTTGCTTCGACATGTGCTTTTCTACATTTAATATAATAATCCAGCCAGCATCCATAAATGAACGCTGAGCCGGTCAAAGATAAAATAATGCACCTCCCCTTTGGAAATGAGGTTATCAACGGAGTGTGCATAAAATTAATTAGGGCGGTTAATTCCCTGTCAGTTCATTCTTTTCTTCATGGAACTGACTTGATCTTGAAGATTTGAAACCAGGCTGGCTAATTGTCCAACATCCCAACGTTGTTGCTGAGCAACTTTGGTAATAACCATATGAGCCTGCCATAATTCTAGAATATCTTCCGCGTTGACATCGTATGGTTGATAAGCTTGATTATCACTAGTTAGTGTTATTTTATTCTTTGCCTTTGGGTTTTTGGATAATCTCTTATACACAATCCCTTCGCTTCTGCTCACTACAATATAGGTGGAATGTTGCTTTATATCGTCGAGTCCATCAATTTTTTGTCCGACTATAATAGATCCACTTGGTGTTGGCAACATACTTTCCCCAATAATTTCAAAAGCCCTATACTGGCCACTTCCAAGCATAGGCAAAGTAAATGTATTCAACTCGTCGATGAATTCTTCATCTGCATAACCGGCTAAATACCCAGCTGCAGCCTTCATAGGAACAAAATGAATTTGATTTGGCTCTGAGCCTAATTTTTGCATTCTTCGTTTAGCCAAATAATTGCCCTTCACTTCGCTGAGATCCTTTCGAAGTAGATCATCTAAACTAATTTTAAATTGATCACTGATAAGCTCTAGAACATCAATTCTTGGCTCGGCTCTTTCTTCTTCATAGGCTCCCAGCAATGAGCGCTTGATCTGAAGTTTGTTGGCGAACTCTTCTTGCGTTAAGCCTTTGAGTTTACGTAGATACTTGAGATTTTGACCTGCGAACGACTGTGACATACTAATAATTTTAGAGCAATATACTAAATATTTTAGTTATCAAACAAATTTTTACTAACTTTTTAAAGATAATCAGAGCAGGCAGCTATGACCTTCAGGGAAATAAAGCGTATTTTTAACCATACAAAGAGGAAAATGAAAAAGGACGTAAATAGGAAATCTGGAAAGAAGAAGCCAGTCATTTTAATCACAAATGATGATGGACTCACTGCACCGGGCATCATGCATTTAGTTGAAGCGGTGAAGGACCTTGGTCGTGTAGTAGTGGTGGCACCAGATAAACCACAATCGGGTATGGGACATGCCATTACCATTGGCTTTCCTCTACGCATGCATAAAACCCACCTAATAGAGGGAGTAGAATCATGGAGTTGCAATGGCACTCCAGTAGATTGCGTAAAATTAGCGGTTGATAAAATACTGCACCAGAAGCCAGACATATGTTTAAGTGGTATTAACCATGGCGCCAATCATTCCATTAACGTGATTTATTCAGGTACGATGAGTGCTGCAATAGAGGCATCTATTGAAAATATTCCTGCAATAGGCTTTTCATTATTGGATCATAGCCATGAGGCTGATTTTAGTGGGGCAATGATTTACGCTAGAAAAATTGTTGAGCAAATTCTATCCAAAAAGGCGGATAAGCATCTTTGTTTGAATGTAAATATTCCTGCAGTGGATATAAAGCTCATTAAAGGCATTAAAGTATGTCGTCAGGCCTATGCCAAATACAAGGAAGAATTTCATGAACGCAAAGACCCTTCTGGTAAGAAATATTATTGGTTGACGGGAGAGTTTTTGAATTTCGACAAAGGGAAAGACACCGATGTATGGGCACTTAAACATAACTACGTAAGCATCGTACCCGTTCAATATGACTTAACCAATTACTCATTAAAGAAAATGGTTGAAAAAAACTACGCATGGTAATATTTAAAAAAGATCAGTTTTCATTCGGGATAATCATTGGATTGGTAATGCCCATCATTAGCTTTTGGGGTTATTATTATTGGAAATTCAGCCTATTCCCTTTCAAAGATTTTATATATGCCTTGCAAACAAACAAGCAATTAGTAACAGGATTAACTATCCCATGTCTATTAATGAACATCGTTATTTTCACACTCTACATCAATGGTCAACGAGATAAAACGGCAAAGGGCATTTTTACCATAACGCTTATATATGCCATCACATCACTGCTCTTTAAATTTTTTGCATAATTATTTCATTTAATCACCAACCCTAATATGATTGAATGAGGTATTATATAATAGCAGGAGAAGCTTCAGGTGACCTTCATGCCAGCCGGTTGATACGTGCCATTCGGTTGAAAGATAGCCACGCAGAATTTAGGGCTTGGGGCGGTGATTTGATGCAAGCCGAAGGAGCAACTATTGTAAAGCATTATCGAGACCTTGCATTTATGGGCTTTTCAGAAGTGATTGCCAATTTGCGCACGATCCTCAACAATATGCGCTTTTGCAAAGAAGATTTACTGGCCTACAATCCAGATGCGGTAATATTTGTAGACTATCCTGGATTCAACTTACCAATTGCAAAATTTGCCAAAGAGAAGGGATATAAAACTATCTACTATATATCGCCACAAGTCTGGGCTTGGAAAGAAAAAAGAGTTAACACGATTCGTAAGACAGTAGATAAGATGCTAGTCATTCTACCCTTTGAAAAAGCATTTTATAAAAAATGGAATTACGAAACAGAATATGTTGGACATCCACTCATTGAAATCATTGATGGATTCAAATCACAGCATACTGTGCAAAAAATTCGCGAAGAATTTGGATTTGAAGAAGGTAAAAAAATCATCGCCATCCTACCGGGGTCAAGAAAACAAGAAATTACTAAAAAATTACCCATCATGCTGGCTGCAAGCCAGTATTTCAGCGAGTACTTGTTTGTGGTTGCGCAAGCTTCAGCCATCCCTGATGAATTAATTAATTCGTTTACTTCAGCTTTTCCTAATGTAAAAGTAGTAAAAGGGGAAACATATAAATTACTTTCAATTTCAGAAGCAGCTTTAGTCACCTCTGGCACTGCCACATTGGAGACGGCACTGTTTAATGTGCCAGAAGTTGTTTGCTATAAGGGATCTGCTATTTCATATGCTATAGGAAAGCGATTGATTAAAGTACCCTTCATTGCATTAGTTAACCTCATAATGAATCAACTTATTGTTAAAGAGTTAATACAAGATGAACTTACTCCAGAAAATATAAAAATTGCACTAGAAAAAATTCTACCAGATGGGCCTGCCAGAAAAGATATGATTGCTCACTACAAAAAACTGCAAGATTTATTAAGAGATGGGGGTGCTGCTTCAGAAAAAGCAGCATCGATTATTTGCGAAATGATTTGACTTTTAAGAAGATGTTCTTTGTGAAATATTACCTGAGGCAGGCCCTGACCAAAATAACAATAATGGCAAAAAGAAATAGCAGTATGGAAATGCGATTTATTCCATGCATGTATTTTATAAAAGATGAATTTGGTGTATTCGGGTCTTTTTTTCTTAAATACAGATAAGTTGCTATTTGCTGAAGGATTGTCATAACAATGAATTAGAACAAATGTAACTGCTTTTGAGGAAATTCAAAAACGATTACACAGCTAGCAAGCTACATCCTCGGATATCACTTTTGTCAACTCTACCTGTCACAGAGAAGCCTCCATCAGCCGAAAAAACGCCAAGGTCATCAGTCGCAATAAATGCTACACTATCTTCATTAGCCAAGTCGATTATATTGATAACACCTGCCTGTCTACGATCATCATTTGCGGTCCAAACATCAAAGGGATCATCTAATGCTCTCAACAGCACCTTCATGGTAGAAGGCATTTTAAAAATGCCATCTGCACGGGAATATGCTTGTGATAGTAGTTCTGTCATGCCATATTCTGCATGTATTTTTTCAACACCAAGGTGTGTTGAAAGCAGCGCATGAAGTTCAGCCCTAGTCATTTCTTTCTTGCGCCCCTTCATACCACCTGTTTCCATAATGGTGGTGTATTTCAATTTCATTGGATAGTTCTCTGCAAAATCAACCAATGCAAATGTTACTCCAATTAAAATGGTAGGTTGTTTTTTTGCTTCAAGTTCTAGCAACTTATCGTATAGCGCTTGATGGTTATTCAAATAAAAACCACTCTCTACGTGTGCACTTTTTTGGATAAAATAATCTGCCATGCAAACCAAGGAAGAATTAGTACGTTCTAGATAAGATGGCAATAAAGCAAGAAAACAATATTGATCTAGCTCGCCATATGCCTCTTTGAATAGAGCTTCTGCGTTGCTCAAGTAAGCCTGCGTATTTTTTATATAATGTTTACTATTTTGTGTGGTGGTTGTTCCGCTACTTTCAAAACAGCGTTCGGGTATATACTCCCCTGTTTTGACCTCATGAGACTTGAAAAATGAGATGGGGAGAAAGGGAATCTCATGCAATGTAGATATGGAAATGGGATCAACAGAAAGGTGGTTGAGAAAGGCTTTATATACAGGATTGTGTGTAGCCTGATGACGGAATAGCTCAATAGCGTGCTTTAAAAAACGCGAATTCTCAATAACGGTTAAATCTTCTTTAAAATGAGGAACTCCAAATAGGTTTTTCAATCTGAATCGGTTAATTTTGAGTCGATCAACAATGATCAACAAAGGTACATGACAAAACAATTCGTTTACATCTTGTTCTTGCTCTTTATTACTAGCTGCAGTAAAGATAGTTTTCAATCAAAGCCGCAATTGAAGTTGAATAGTATCAGCACATCTGTAGTAACCCAAGGGAGTGATTTAGTAATTAAATTTCGCTTAACAGATAAAGAAGGTGACTTCAACGATACCATTTGGGTAAAAAAAGAAACAACTTCATGCCTTGCAAGTGATTTCATAGATTCTACTAAGTATACAATATCCACAGAAATACCTAGAAAAAATAACTTTGATGGTGAAGTCACCATCACGTTCTCCTATCCGATTGATCTTCAGCCATTTTGCAATAAAGCTGACACAGCTGTCTTTAGTTTTTGGATCAAGGATGCAAAAGGCAATCAAAGTGACACGACCAAAACAGAACCAATCATCATACAGTAATTCGCTGTTTGTTTTCAACTCAAAACATCATGGCAAAAGCATCTAAACCGAAAGCAAAGTCAAAAAAGCTATTATCAGACATCTCCTATTCTTTTTTAAAAACATACATCAACACTCCTTCTCCTACTGGGTTTGAATCAGGTGGACAAAAAGTATGGATAGAGTACCTTAAACCATATGTAGACGAAATTTTCACCGACCCCTATGGATCTGCTGCAGGAATCATCAACCCCTCACAAGATTTCAAAGTAGTCATTGAAGCGCATGCCGATGAGATTAGCTGGTTTGTAAATTATATTTCAGCAGATGGATTAATTTATTTAAAACGCAATGGAGGTGTTGATCATCAAATTGCACCCGGAAAGCGCGTATTTATTCATGGGAAAAAAGGACCTGTTAAAGCTGTTTTTGGATGGCCTGCTATACATACTAGAGTAGGTGGAGGTGAACGAAAAGATCCACAACCTTCTGTAGAAAATCTTTTTCTAGATTGTGGTGCTCGAAACAAAAAAGAAGTTGAACAACTAGGGATCCATATTGGTGCCGTAGCCACTTATGAAGAAGGCTATGATGAATTAGCTTATGATTATTTAATCGGAAGGGCAATGGATAACCGTGTAGGTGGTTTCATGATTGCAGAAGTTGCTCGATTATTAAAAGCAAATAAGAAAAAACTTCCCTACAGCTTATATGTAGTCAATGCTGTTCAGGAAGAAATTGGATTGCGTGGAGCCGAAATGATTGCGCGTAGAATCAAGCCAGATATTGCAATCATCACCGATGTTACTCATGATACAACTACCCCTATGGTGAATAAAATCATAGAAGGTGATGTGGCTTGTGGCAAAGGTCCATCGCTTGCATTCGGACCAGCCATTCACAACAAATTACTAACCCTAGTAGAAGAAGTAGCCGAAAAAAACAAGATTCCAGTTCAGATGAGGACAGTGAGTAGAAGCACTGGAACTGATACTGACTCATTTGCTTATGCTAATGACGGATGTCCTTCTGTATTGATTTCTCTTCCATTGAAGTATATGCATACGACCGTTGAAATGTTACACAAGGATGATATTGAAGAAACAATTCGATTAATGTATGAAACCTTGCTGGCGATTACTCCTAAAACGAAGTTGAGCTACTTCTAGTTATTCTGATTTTCTAAACCGATACGTAAAGCCTACTTGACTGTACCCAAGAGAGGTTTGGTAATTTGTCCTGCTATAACAGAAATCAAGTCGTTGTAGTTTAAGGGTGATTCCATAACTGAATCC
>CANKGM010000080.1 GCA_947481355.1 Chitinophagaceae bacterium | reverse complement strand
ATTGAATTGTTCAATACAAAATCGTCCTTTGGAGTATCGTCTGCATTATATCTCCAATCACGAAATAAATTATCTCCAAATCCTTCTCTCTTTGTTGCTTTTAAAAATCGAGCTGGAATAATTTGATCTGTATCCACATTTTCAATGGGCAATGGAACTGCTGTGCTATTTAAAACTGTAAATTTATCGTAAGCCATTTTTTTATTTTTTTATCCGATTAAGGTTCTAGGGTCAGTGATTACTCCGGTAACGGCTGCAGCTGCGGCAACCAATGGACTTGCTAGAAGTGTTCTAGCACCAGGACCTTGTCGACCTTCAAAATTTCGATTACTTGTACTCACTGCATACTTACCGACAGGAATTTTATCATCATTCATAGCAAGGCATGCAGAACAACCTGGTTGACGAAGTTCAAAACCTGCTTCAGTAAGAATATCTAAAATTCCTTCATCTTTAATTTGTTGCTCAACAACATGTGAACCAGGAACAACCCAAGCCGTTACATTATCCGCTTTTTTTCTTCCCTTTATAATGGAAGCAAATGCCCTAAAATCTTCAATTCGGCCATTGGTACAGCTTCCTATGAAAACATAGTCGATCTTTTTACCCAACATAGGTTCGTCTTCTTTGAATCCCATGTAGCTAAGTGATTTAGCATAGCTCGCCTTACCCGACTCCATATCAGCACCGGTTGGAATAGCATGTGAAATTCCAATTCCCATTCCAGGATTTGTGCCATAGGTAATCATTGGCTCAATATCAGCACCTTCAAAATTATACTCAATGTCAAAAACAGAATCATCATCCGTTTTTAATGTTTTCCAATAGGCTAGTGCCTCATCCCACGCGTCCCCTTTAGGAGCCTTCTCTCTGCCTTTGATGTATTGAAACGTAGTCTCATCAGGGGCAATCATACCGCCACGTGCCCCCATTTCAATACTCATATTACAAACGGTCATCCGGCCCTCCATGCTCATGCTTTCAAATACAGAGCCAGCAAATTCTACAAAATAACCCGTTGCACCAGCTGCAGTCAGCTTAGCAATAATATAAAGAACAACATCCTTTGGCGTAACACCTTTTTGCATACTTCCATGGACGTTGATACGCATCTTTTTGGGCTTTGGCTGCATGATACACTGAGAAGCAAGTACCATTTCCACTTCAGATGTTCCAATACCAAAGGCAATACATCCAAACGCACCATGCGTTGAGGTATGTGAATCTCCACAAACAATGGTCATACCAGGAAGTGTAATACCATTCTCTGGACCAACTACATGCACAATACCATTTTTGGGATTATTTAAACCCCAATGAGAAATACCATATTTAGCCGTGTTTTCTTCCAACGCTTTGAGCTGATTGGCAGACAACGGATCACCTACAGGAAGATGCTGGTTTATTGTTGGGGTATTATGATCAGCCGTTGCAAAGGTTTTTTCAGGAAACATCACATCAACATTCCTGTTTTTTAAGCCAAGAAATGCAACTGGACTAGTTACTTCATGAATGAAATGGCGGTCGATGAATAATACATCTGGCCCATCTGCAATTTTTTGTACAACATGTGCATCCCACACTTTATCAAACAATGTTTGAGGATTTTTACTCATTTTCAACGAATTATTAAGATAGTTTAACTGATTATAAAGACAGACTGCAAATTTCGAGTAAAATATGATAAAATCCCTATTATTTTTACGAAATCAGAGGGCTAAGTTACTTTTATATTACTTCAATGAGTTTTACCTTTTACAAACCTGATATCATTTATAAGTAATTGATTAATAATTATTTACAAATAATTATTTAGACTCATCAAACAGCTCAGCACGAAAATGGCAAAAATTCCTTCGCTTTTATCCAAAATGAAAATACCATTACATGACTAATATCCTACCATATTGAACAACTTCTCCAGCATCAACAATCGAAAAATAATACACTCCACGCGAATTCAACCTAACCTCAAAGGTTGAACGTCCAGTTGAAAGAGCTATTTTTTTAACCAGCCTGCCGGAAACATCGAATATGGCCAATTGAAATGGACCAATCCCGCTTAAGGTACCATCAAAATGAACCACCCCGCTATTGGATGGATTAGGATAAACACTGAATAGTTTTGTGCCAGAGCCACCACTGGTGACTCCCCCATTACAATTTCCAGGTATATTCTTATCGAGCCAAGCCAACCGTTTTGTTATCCAATATTTCAAGTAATCTAATTCTCCATGGTATGTTGCAGGGATAGTATTAATCTCGGGTGCTGGCCCTGAAACTCCTAGAGTTTGCCATTTTTGAAAATGCGCTTCTTGATCAAATTGTACTTGATGTTCAACACTATCAATATACCAAAAGATAAACGCAGTATCCAATACAGTTTTACGATATCCTTCATAGGCACACCTCAACTCATTAGCAAAAGAACTGTCTTGCAATAATCGAATGTAATATCCATTTGAGTTATTATCAGGCTGACAATCATTTATATGATGCGCCCAGCCACTACCTGAGGTATTCGCTATTAAAAAACAATCTTGAATATTTTTCCAAGCCCAATCAAAATCCCAAACAGGACCAGCTTTCAATTTTCCACCCTTGGAATTTTTGTCTTTATTAAAAAAAACACTTTTCTTAAACCCATCAATATTCCGTGCAACCTCATTGACAATGAAATAATCAATAAATGATTTTGTATCCAAGTATTTTCTATACCCTTTCTGTGGGTCCTTGAATGATGGACTATATAAGACTTCCTCCAAGGTGTCAATATATTGGGATATATATCTTTTTTGAGCAAGCGTAATAGAATCCGTTTTAGGATATTCAAACAAATAATGTACTTCATATCCAGGATGATCGATTGGAGAGTAATTAGAAACAAACCCGTCTTTACCATCCCAATGATTCTGTTGTAAAATATATCCTCCGGTTAAGTCATCGCCTGAATTTTCAAACGTATAGAGATGGGCAACATCAATTCGATCTTTATCTCGTTTTAATTTTTCGCAAAAAACATAAATACCTTGGTAAACACTATCAAGGTATACCACACAAAGTTTTGAGCGTGATGCATAGTTTCCCATGCTAGAAAATAATCTACCTGCAAGAGTGTTTCGAAGTAACGATCGATCATTAAAATTTGAGATGAGTACCCAATCGTTTTCAGCTGGCATGCCAAATAATGAAACGTTATTGTTCAACCCTAAGGGAGTTCTGGTTTCGATATTAAATGGCCGTTGCGGATACCATGCTGAAGTAGCGCCTCGCACTTCAATACCAATATCACCATAATAAACGACTGAACTATCGGTCAAGTGTGTGAACTTCCCCTCACCCTGATACTTGATTGACATCATTGCATGAACCTTAGTACCCTGAGGAATCTCTTGTTTCAAGGTATTAATCATAATAATCGGCAAGAATGAACTATCCTCACCAAACACCGAATGCTCATTAGTGATGGCTTTGTGGAAAGGCGAGAAGGAATCTTTCGTTTTTGCGTTTGTTCCAATTGAACTCAGTAAAAATGAACTAATCAGAATCCATCTAGTAAGGGTTGTATAATTTCTTAGCACCGGGTAATATGAAAAATTGATCAAGTTAAAAGATGAAAGTAGAAAATTATTAATAGAAAAAGTAAAGCAACATTGACAATTTAGGACAATGTAAATTGTTTAGAGCCACTTTCGTTTTTTAAACCACAGATAAATAAATAGAAATACGAGTATCATGACTCCAATAGTGATGGGATAACCATATTCCCATGATAGTTCTGGCATGTATTTAAAATTCATTCCGTAAACACCTACTATAAAGGTAAGGGGTAAAAAATAGGCTGAAAAAAGTGTCAGTACTTTCATCACTTCATTTGTTTTCTGACCATTATAAGACATATACGTTGAAAGTAAGTTTTGAGCATCCTCATTCAATTGATCATAAAATA
This sequence comes from Chitinophagaceae bacterium, assembly GCA_947481355.1. Classification (GTDB taxonomy): domain Bacteria; phylum Bacteroidota; class Bacteroidia; order Chitinophagales; family Chitinophagaceae; genus Pollutibacter. Next base: position 3,966 of record CANKGM010000080.1, on the reverse strand, counting down.
AAAGTAGCTTTTTATGATTATCGCGTATGTCTTGCATTTCGTTTGACTTTTTATGCCTGTGCAATAATGAGGTAATAACCTCTTCCGTAAGTAGTAGTAATTTTTTTGAAATGCCTGCTTTCCGTTTCAACACATATAACGTTTCAATTGAAATTTTACTCGAACTCTTAAGAAATAATTTTGTCTCAAAATCTTCAATTTGTTTATTCAACCCTGCAGAAAACTCATTATAGCTTAGCTGAACTCTTGATATAATCTTAAGAATCAAAAAATGAACTGAATTGATTCGTCCACTTTCAATAAACTGCTCTCCAATAGAATTCAATTCCGGTGCTGGAAGTCTATGTATAGTCAACACTACTTTATCGTTGAAAAAAATAGCAATCTTAGTAGATAAACTTTGAATTGAATACGCCTTTGGAGAATTCAATAATACCTTTCGAAGAATAATAAAGCTAAAGTCATCTCCTTCTTCAAATTTCGGTAAATGATCAGGTTCTAAACTATCATTGAGATTATGATGGTTTAAATTGAAGCGTGCACTCACCTCTTTTAACCCATCTATATTAGGCTTAGTAATATCAATCCACGTAAATTCATTATTGGATGAATGCTTTTCGATGACTTCCATAAATTCAGTTATTGACCAAAAGATAAATCAAATCAGTTGATCGAATAATGAAAACCTGAAAAATCCTAGAATAAAAAGTAAAATGTATTAATCCTATAGGGCTACAACGCTATTGCTTCCTCCAAACACATTAGGCACTTCATGATCGGCCTCGGGTTCATTAACCCATTGCATACTATTTATACGATATTTAAATTCATGGGTTGAATCTTTTGGAAGGTTAACGTCTGCACTAAATGTTCCATCTTTTTTCTTGCTCATGATAATGGCATTTTCCCAATCGCTATTTAATCCAAGAATTTCAACAACTTCTGCATTTTCTACCTGATAGGAAAACTTAACCTTGCAATAATCCTTTGTTTTATAATAGGTTTTCTGTAGCATAAGAATCTTTTTGTAAATAATACACATTAATTCGCTTTTTAATGAAAAGTAACCCGATTTGTAAGCTAAACTTGCATTTTTTAGTTCTTCAGCTGGTATTTAAAAAAGGTAAAAATCCGGTTATTTAACACATCATTAGTAAACCAATCTTGAAATATGCGTCAGAATCACAAACTATATACACATGGATCGCAAAGAATTTCTTTCTGCCTTAGGACTCGGTAGTACCGCTTTGATTGCAATATCTTGTTTGCAAGCTTGCTCGAAAACAGATGCTGCAAGTGGTACAGGAGTAGATTTTACGTTAGACTTAACGAATGGCGCCTATGCAGCCTTATCAAATGCAGGTGGCTATGTTACAGTTCAAGGAGTTGTTGTAGCTAGAACCACTAATAATACCTATTTAGCTGTATCTGCAGCTTGCCCACACGAAGGTGTAAATGTTGAGTATCAAGGAAACCAAAATCAATTCTTTTGTCCTGCCCATGGATCATATTTTTCTTCAACAGGGGCAAGAACAGCTGGTCCAGCTCAACGAGGATTAACACAATATCAGACTGCCTTAACAGGCAACTCGTTAAGGGTTTATGCATAAACCATTATTTTCGCCAATTACAATACATAATTATCTAACATGAAATGTTTTTTCACTGTTCTTCTTTCCCTTCTCTCTTTTCACTTACTTGCTCAAGATGACATGCTAAATGACTTGATGAAAACTCAAGACACAAGCACATCATTATTACCAAACAAAATGCTCTTCACTCAACGCATATTTTGGGGAGAGCATGGACTACTCAGAGGAGCATATCCTTTAACACCCATAAATAGAGAAAAAGAATTGAAATTAAGAAGAGGAATGCTAGTGACTCACCAAGTACTTGGCTTTGTAACCCTTGGCGGAATGGTAGCTCAAGGAGTTGTTGGAGCTAAACTATACAATGCAACGGGTTCTAATTACAGAAATCTTAGAAATATACATGAAGGACTTGGAGCTGCAGTAAACTTAACCTATTCGACTACTGCGTTTATGTCGCTCTTTACACCACCGCCGCTTATCAATCGCGACCGAAAAATATCATCCATCAGAATACATAAATGGCTTGCTGTTGTGCATATGTCGGGCATGATTGCTACGAACGTTCTTGCTGGATTAGTGCAACAACACCCAGAATTAAAACCTTATCACCGCGCAGCAGCTTACACCACCTTTGCCAGTTTTGGTGCAGCTGTAATCGCTATTAAATTTTAAAGTATGCGTATACTTATACTATTATTAGTGCTTCCATCTTTGTTGATGGCACAAAAAAAACCATTAGACAAAAAGAATTCATCCGTTACGTATGCCATGAATCATATTTTGCATAGTTGGACAGGAACATCTAGGGATTTGAATGGCGTAGTTCAACTCAGTTCCGCTGGCAAAATTGAAAAAGTTGCCCTTGTTACAAAAGTAAGTGCATTTGATTCCGAAAATTCAAACCGCGATGCGCACATGATGGAAGTAACAGAAGCTATCAAGTATCCTAATGTAAGCTTTTACAGTACTTCGATAACGGAAACCAAGCCTGGTGAATTGGAAGTAAAAGGTATGCTTTCATTTCATGGAGTAAACAAAGAAACAAGCTTTAAGGCCTTAACGTCAACAAAAGGTTCAACCTCAATAGTAAAAGGAGAATTCATTTTTCTTCTTGAAAACTACAATCTTGAAAGACCTTCATTCATGCTGAATAAAGTAGACAATGAAGTGAAGCTTAGTTTTGAAGTAAGTTACTAAGCCAAATCAGCCTTCAAAGTTTATTGTTCTATAGACTATCTTCATACAGTAAAGTATGAGCGATACAAAAATATTCTACAAGGACATTCATAATGCTCTTCTTGAATTAGCGATTCCTGAAAAAGCTAAGTTCTTCCCACGATTCTTCAAAACTGGAAAAGGAGAATATGGAGAAGGTGATCGATTTATAGGCGTTACAGTTCCCAACCAACGTATCATTGCAAAACAATTTCAACAAGCGGCTGATGATCAGTTGATCACTAAATTACTTAACTCTTCATTTCATGAAGACCGCCTTACGGGCCTATTCATTCTTATCCATAAGTTCAATAAAGCCAAAAAAAATAAGGAAGAAAAAAAATGGGTGGATTTATACTTAAAAAAAATAGACCGTATTAATAATTGGGATCTTGTTGATAATACAGCACACATCATACTAGGATATTGGCTTGAAGACAAAAGCAGATCAATTTTATACAAGTTTGCGCGCGCTTCCAATTTATGGAAGAATAGAATTGCTATTATCAGTACTCTTCATTTTATAAGGCAACACGACTTTGAGGATTTAATAAAATTATCTACCATTTTATTAAAGCATGAGCATGATTTAATTCATAAAGCAGTTGGCTGGATGCTTCGGGAAGCCTGGAAACGAAATCACCATATCATTGAATTATTCCTAAACCAACACGCGCATGAAATGCCTCGTACCATGTTGCGCTATGCCATCGAAAAGATGGATGAAAAAAAACGAAAGTATTACATGCAGGTGAAATCAATTTAGAATGATTCTTCTAAACAAAACATCCCGCAGGTGCGGGATGCTCAATTTAACATTAACACTAATTTGATGTCAAGGACGGAATCGAACCGCCGTCGAAGGTTTTGTTGACCTCTGCCTACCCTCTCGGCCACATGACTATTTATTTTCTTTTGTCTACCAAATTTATAGACTTTATTATTATCAGCCAAATATTTTATTTGAATAATAAATCGATTAATTGGTTGATTTTCTGATAAATTGGAGCAAATATTAATAAATTGTAAAGTCTGCAATAAAAGTGTGTAAAATCAAGAAGAAGCTGAAGGAGATTGGTAAATTACAAATGCTTAGATAATAATTTTTTTCTACTATGTCCAAAAGTGTATATGTACAACGTGATATAAGTTGGCT
>CANKGM010000079.1 GCA_947481355.1 Chitinophagaceae bacterium | reverse complement strand
AGTCAACTAGGATTAATGTTTTTAGCCTTGGGTGTTGGTGCTTATGGTGCTGGTGTCTTTCATGTAATGACACATGCATTTTTTAAAGCCTTATTGTTTCTTGGTGCTGGTAGTGTTATTCATGCAATGCATCATGAGCAAGACATAACTAAGATGGGTGGCCTTAAGAAGTTGTTGCCTATTACTCATATTACTTTTCTCATTGGTTGTCTTGCTATTTCAGGGATTCCTCCATTTGCTGGATTTTTCTCAAAGGATGAAATCTTAATTGCTGCATTAGAGAAAAATCCGATTTATTATGTCTTAGGCGTTTTGACTTCACTGATGACTGCATTTTATATGTTCAGACTGTATTTTTTAACTTTCGCCGGTGATTTTAGAGGAACAGCTAAGCAACGCGACCATCTCCATGAATCGCCTGCTTCTATGACATGGCCGTTGGGAATTCTTGCAGTCTTCTCTGTAGTTGGCGGATTTGTTGGCATTCCTGCCATTCTATTGAAAGATTCAAATTGGCTTGCTAAATATCTATCACCAGTTATTGCTGCACACGAAAACGAACATCCTTATATCCACTTGAGTCATGGTATGGAATTGGCGCTGATGGTTATATTGGTTGTAGTGATTGCGGGTGTGATTTATGTAACAATGAAGCGCTATGCACAAGCTACCATAGTGATTGAATCTAACGATAAAGGCATATCCAAATTCTTAGCAAATAAATGGTATGTTGATGAGCTTTATAATACTATCATTGTTAAGCCAATTAACATTACCGCCTCTTTTTTGAGTCGGATTGTTGATAATAAAATTATTGATGGACTAGTTAATGGTGTTGGCCGTGCCTTACAATATAGTTCAAGGCAACTCAGGTTGCTTCAAAGCGGTCAAGTTGGTTCTTATGTATTGATCATGGTGATCTCTATCATAATATTTTTCATCTTCCAGTTATTCTGGAAATTCTAATCAAACGCATTAAATATGTTCGCAGCATTTGATAATTTCCCATCATTATTAATCTGGCTTCCTTTGGTAGCAGGAGTGCTTTCCTTTTTCATAAAAAAAGAAGGGGCACCTAGAAATATATCCTTGATATCATCAATTCTTTCCTTAGCTATTGTTATAGCTAGTCTTATTTTTTCAGGACAACAATATTCCGCACTCAATCAAGTGAGTTATATCTGGATGCCTGGTTTAGGAAGCGGTTTTGGATTTATCCTAGATGGCCTAACAAAAATTCTATGTTTACTTACAGCTATTGTTTTTCCTCTCGTCTTATTGATTATTAATAGAGATGAATATAAAAATTCTAATGCATTCTATGGATTATTGATGTTGACGCAATGCGGACTGATGGGTGTATTCATGGCAACTGATGCCTTAGTCTTCTATTTTTTCTGGGAGTTAGCATTAATTCCTGTATACTTTCTTTCCTCAATTTGGGGCGGAGAGAAACGCATTAAGGCAACCTTCAAATTTTTCATCTACACGTTCATTGGGTCTTTATTTTTATTGATTGGCATTTTGTATTTGTATCTTAAAACACCCCATCAATCTTTTAACCTAGCAGCATTTTACAACTTACGTCTAAATGCTCCAGAACAGCATTGGTTGTTTTTTCTATTTTTCATAGCATTTGCTATCAAGATGCCGATATTTCCTTTGCATACATGGCAGCCCGACGCTTATGAGCAAGCGCCAAGACCTGTAACCATGATTATGAGTAGTATAATGGTTAAGATGGGTGTGTTTGGCTTAATTCGTTGGCTACTACCTTTGTTTCCATTGGCAATTAAAGATTATAATACATGGATTATTTTATTAATTACCGTGGGCATGATATACGCATCATTGATTGCTATTTATCAAGATAGTATTAAGCGATTAATTGCATATTCTTCAATTGCACACATAGGGTTAATGGCAGCTGGTATTTTCTCCTTAACGGAAGTGGCTCTTGAAGGTGTAATACTGCAGATGTTCAATCATGGTATCAATATTGTTGCACTTTGGATAGCTGCTGATTTCTTAGAAAGGCAAACTGGGGTAACGCAGATCTCACAACTTGGTGGCGTTGCACAAAAAGCACCAAAGCTTACTGTTTTTCTTGTGATTGCTGCAATGGCAAATATTGCATTGCCTCTTACCAATGCATTTGTTGGTGAGTTTACTATCTTCAATGGTTTGTATAAATTTAATCCTTGGATTGCTGCGTTAGCAGGGGTCAGCATTATCCTTTCTGCAGTGTATACGCTGAACATGATAAAAAATATTTTTTATGGTGAATTAGTTCCAGCAACAACTGATGTAAAGGATATCGGTAAAACACATGTACTGGTATTTTCTATTATTACCTTGTTGGTTTTTGTTGTAGGAATTTATCCTAGTCCAATATTTAAAATTATCCAGGAATCAACTGCCATCGTACTTAATAAATATGGTTCGCTGTAAAACTAGAATTGATTTATGAATACTATTATATTTTCTGCTTTATGGGGTGTACTGATGATGTACTTAGGATTTATTGTCAAAAAACAAAAGTCTGCGACTGCATTTGCAGTCCTTGGTTTGATTGTTTTGCTCATTGTAAATTGGTTGGAATATGCTGGGGTATCAATTTTTACAATTGATATGCAAGGGATGCTTCGATACAATAGAGTAAGCTTAGTCTTTCTTCTTATCACGATTTTTTCTACTTTGGTTTACTTTTTATTGTCTGGGTCTGATATTGAAAAATTCGGAAAATCATCTTCTGATTATTACGCACTCATCTTTTTTGTGTTAACTGGAATATCAATCATCGCGGGTTTTCAATCTCTCCTGATGTTGTTTATTGGTATTGAGATTATATCCATTCCGCTCTATATTCTTGCTGGCAGTGAAAAAAATAATTTAAAAAGTAATGAAGCCGCATTAAAGTATTTTTTAATGGGAGCTTTTTCTACAGGTATTATGCTAATGGGGATTGCATTTCTATATGGAGATGCAGGAACTTTTTATGTAGAGGGAATTAATTTAGGATTGGGAAAGATAACACCTATGCTTACTGTGGGAATGGTTCTGCTCATGGCCGCCATGTCGTTTAAGGTTTCTGCTGTGCCATTTCATTTTTGGACACCAGATGTCTATGATGGAACTCCTACTGTATTTACCTCCTTCATGGCTACTATTGTTAAGGCAGCTGGTTTTTTTGCCTTTTTTAGGTTGTTTGAAAATGCCTTTGGCAATCTCCATGCAGATTGGGAAATACTTATCGCCGTCATAGCTGCCTTTACGTTACTCATTGGGAACATAACAGCCGTATTTCAGCAAAGTATTAAACGTATGCTTAGCTACTCATCTATAGCGCAGGCTGGCTTTATGCTCTTAGGGGTATTTGCGTTGAACATTTATGCTAAACAAGGCTTGATTCTATATTTTGCTGCGTATTCATTGGCTACACTTGGGATTTTTGCTGTACTAGCCAAATTCAAGGACCACTCAATTGAGGCATTCAATGGATTTGCTAAGCAATATCCACTTGTTGGGTTTTCCATGTTGATCTGTATTTTGTCGTTAGCGGGTATACCAATGACAGCAGGATTCTTTGCCAAATACTACATGCTTATTGCGGTTATTAAATATGGTAAGATGTTTTGGCTGGTTATATTGGGTATTCTGTGTGCAGCCATCAGTGTTTATTACTACTTTAAGCTAGTTCAAGCTATCTATTTTAAAGAAGCTGGCCAGAGGGAAGAGGTCGTTTTCCCCCGATCTTTCGAATTGATAATGTTGGCAAATGCCATCCTCATTATCATTTTAGGCATTCATCCAGATTGGCTCATGTCGTTGCTCTACATGTAATTTTTGTCATATTGTATTTAATCTTGTCCGTTCATCAAACTTTCACGGATAGCTTATTTCCTTTTGTTACTTTTATCTCATGAAATTGACTGATAATTTTGTGTTGGCTTGGAGAACCGTTATGGGCAATAAACTAAGAACGGCTATAACTGTTGCTATCATTGCTTTCGGTATTATGGCCTTGGTAGGGATTATTACGGCTATTGAGGCGATGAATAATAGCCTACGAGATAGTTTTTCAACCATGGGTGCTAATGCATTCAGTATCCGTTTTCGCGAAAGACGATTTAATTTTGGAGGAGATGGAGGAAATGATGTTACCCAGTCTAAGACAAACAAGCCAAAAAAAATACGAAAGTCAAACACAGGTAGAATCATCACCTATCAACAAGCAAAGCTATTCAAGGCCTTATATAAATATCCTGCAACGGTTAGTATAGGCATCAATGGTTCACGAAATACAGTGGTTACCCACGAAAATAAAAAAACCAATCCGAATGTTAGTATTAATGGGGGGGATGAAAATTACTTGCAGTTGAATGGTTATGAGATTGCATTTGGCAGAAATTTCAGTAAAGCTGAAGTGGAGAGTGGACAGAGCGTTTGTGTTTTAGGTAAAGATGTAGCATATAAATTATTTGGTTCTCGTTATGATCGCGCATTAGAAAAAGTCATTCGAGTTGGGTCGAATAAATATCGAGTCATTGGTATTACCAAAGAAAAAGGATCAAGTTCATTTCTGCAAGCTGATAATGTGGTGTTTTCAACCTATACAAATATCCGGCATACGTTTGCAAATAAAAATCAATCTTTCTCATTAGCTATCATGGTTTCCGATGTGAATAGTTTGCCAGTGGCTATAGGAGAGGCAGAAGGCATATTTCGCATTGTGAGAGGACTTGCTGTAACGGAAGAAAATAATTTTTATGTTGACAAGAGTGATAGCCTTGCAGAAACATTTATAAAACTATTAGGTACCATTTCTGCAGCTGCTGGTGCTATTGGATTTATCACACTCATTGGTGCTGCTATAGGACTAATGAATATCATGCTCGTAGCAGTAACTGAACGAACAAAAGAAGTTGGATTAATTAAAGCACTTGGTGGTCGTAAAGGGGCAATTCGGGCACAATTTTTATTCGAGTCTACTCTCATCAGTTTGATAGGAGCACTTATTGGAATCATCCTTGGTGTAATTATTGGGAATGTTGTAGGTAGCTTAATGGACACCCCATTTTTTATTCCATGGGGAATCATTTCCATCGGAATTATCATTTGCTCAGTCGTAGGGTTGGCAGCTGGGCTTTATCCAGCCATGAAAGCAGCCAAACTTGATCCTATTGTTGCGTTGAGGTATGAATAGACATTAGAGGTTAGGTGTTAGAAGATAGAGGTGAGTTAAGCGCTTATAGTAATTAAAGTATTAAACTCATATCTAACCTCTAACACCTAACCTCTAAGATCTATTTCGGATCCAACGCTCTCTTAATTCTCTCCGACAAATCCTGTAAATGATATTTACTCATGTTGTCTTGCGTTGCATTGGCAGCTATATTGATTTCGTTTCTTAGGCTAATTAAATGTGCTCGAACAACAGAGGTAATATCGGTTTTTTTCGGATCAGGACCCATGCTCATTCCACCACTCATGCTGATCGTAAGGCCTGAGCCTGAGGTGTTCAACAATGCAGTCATTCTCTCTACGTAGCTTTTTTGTAAATTTCTACGATATCCGTCGATAGTCTTTCCAGTAGATAACTCAATCCAAATTCCTTTTTTCAAATCTGTAAATAACTCGTCAATTTTATAAGCATGATCAAACCTATTTGAGGCGGTAGACATCCTCGTTAATCTGGTTGTTGATAGTATTGACCCAAGGTAATTATCTTGAATAGCTCCAAGTTGATCACCGCTTGGGCTGCTAATCTTGTCAAGAATTTTACGATCAATTAGCCAAGTTGGGGTTTCAAATAGCTGCTTATTTAAAAACGCAACCGCCTCTTTTTGTATCGCTTTTGGTGTTATTTCAAAAACATCTCCTGTTTGCTCGATGCTTTTAGGAGTTTCATAATAGCCACCAATGTTTCGTGTAACATGTCCAAGGTATCTACTAAATTGGCCTACTGCTTGAGCATACATTTGACTTAGGTTTTCAAATTGATCTGCTTCTTCACTAGTCCATTCTGGTAGCTTTGCTAGGATTCGTTTTAGATTTTTGATCCCATATTCACTGGCTTTCATTGCATTATCACCTAGATCTTCGCTTTGGGTTCTAGGGTCAGCCATGTTGCCATATTCATAAGTGCCAAACCAAATTCTCGGATTAGAAGCAATGCGATCATTATAAAGTTTGTTACGTTGTTTCTTATCTGCTTCTTGACTATCTGCACCATACCCATATCCCCATTCTATTGCCCAGTTGTCGTATTCTCCAATGTGAGGAAATAAGCCTGCTTTGCCTATACTGTCTTCTGGTTGTGCAACATAATTAAATCGTGCATAGTCCATAATAGAAGCAGTGTGCCCGTTTGCCTCAACCCATTTTTTGTCGCGTAATTTTTCAACGGGTGTTTTACTGCTTGAACCCATGTTATGGCGAAGTCCAAGTGTATGACCAACTTCATGTGATGATACAAATCGGATGAGGTTCCCCATTAATTCATCATCAAATTTCATTTTTCGAGCATCGGCATCGACTGCTGCGGTTTGTACAAAAAACCAATCATGAACTAAGCTCATCACATTGTGATACCAGCCTATATGGCTCTCAATGATTTCACCACTTCTTGGGTCGTGGACATTTGGGCCATATGCGTTGGCTATATCTGATGCGAAATACCTTAATACTGAAAACCGAGCATCCTCTAAGCTCATGGTGCTATCGTTTTCGGGCCACTCTTTACCCATAATCGCATTTTTGAATCCAGCTTTTTCAAATGCTGTTTGCCAGTCGTTTATTCCTTTAATTAAAAAGGGTCTCCATTTTTTCGGCGTAGCAGGATCTATGTAATACACTATTGGTTTTTCTGGCTCAACCAATTCTCCTTTTTTCCATTTTTCAATATCTTCCTTTTTAGGTTGAAGATTCCAGCGAACGATAAAATTTTCAGTTTCTACTTTTTGTTGATCATCAGTATAAACAGAATAATCATCTGCGAAAAATCCAACCCTGGGGTCATTTACGCGCTTAGCCATAGGCTGGAGAGGTAAAATGATGAATGACGTATTGGTTTCAAGTGTAATGGCCCCTGCTGCATTGGCTGCAGGCAAGCTTGGCATGGGAAATGGTGAAGGAGCTCCCATTCCACTTCCTGAGGAGGCAGAGAATGTCTTTACGGTTCGGACTTCCGTATTGATGGGATAGGTATTGATGCTTTCTATGTATGAACGGTCGTTCATAATGCTGTTTAAATTGAATCTTTTCTTGGCAAACGAACTAAGTGACACCGGTTGGTTATCTCCTTTAAAAAAATCAGTGACATCTATAACAGCACCTGAAGAATCTTTTCCCAGTGATTTCAGGTCGAATGAAGCAGCAATGGGGTCTAAATTTGAATTGCTTACTGCCTTGTAAATGGGTTGAGTTGAATCGGCTACACTAATGACGGTTACAACGCGAACAAATATTTTATTTTCAGGCCCTTTTTCAAATTTAATTACTTGTTGATTCGCAAGTTCCCCACCATACACACCACCACCACCTGCAACCTTAGAATATCGTGTAATGGCCATAATTTCTCTTCCAAAAATGGAATCAGCTAATTCAAAAAAATATTTTTCTTCAATCTTATGAACAGTGAATAACCCTTTGCTGGTTTTTGCCTTTGATGTGATTATATCTGCATAAGGTTTTGGCCCGTTCTTGGTAGTTGGTGATGGAGGAGTTGGTGGGAGTGATGTGGAAGCCTCCTTTGTAGAAGGGGCATCTGTCTTTTTTTTCTGTGCTACCGCTTGCATTTGGAGCGTAAAGAGTAAGAAAAAGAGGACTGTTGTTCTTTGGCTGAAAATTGATTTCATTATGCTGATTTTAGATTGCTGAATATAAAACTTGTTTTCGTAATCTTTTAAAAATAATGT
>CANKGM010000078.1 GCA_947481355.1 Chitinophagaceae bacterium | reverse complement strand
TTCTCGTGGCAAATCTATTGTGCCAATCGAACAACATAGCCCTGCTGCAGAAGGACATCATTAGAAATTAGTTTAATTTCACCTGAAGCATCGTTATGGATTAAACCTTAATGATGCTTTTTTGTTTATACGTTACGCATAATGAAAAAAAGAACATTCATCGCTTTTCTTGTTGTACTTATATTGCCTGTTGTCAGCTATTTTATAGTTAACAGTTATAGTAAAGATGCGATTGCTATGCCTCGTCATTATTTTTATGATACGGTGGTTACAAAATTGCAAAAAGGAAAGCTAGTAGATGACACTATTTGGCATAAAATCAAGCCGTTCAAGCTGTTGAATCAATTTGGGGACTCTGTTGGTATAGATGATTGGGGAGGGAAAATAATTGTAGCTAATTTTTTCTTTACCTCATGCCCTTCAATTTGTCCCACTCTCACAAGTAATATGAAAAAGCTTCAGACAGCTTTTATAAAAACAGATACGATAGTTCGATTTATATCTTTTACTGTAGATCCTTCGAGGGATACAGTTCAAAAAATAAAAGCATATGGCGACAAATATGGCATTAATCACGATACATGGTGGATGCTAACTGGCCCCAAAAAAGAAATTTATGATATCGCTTTTAATGAGTTTAAAGTATATGCTAACTCAGTTGAAAAGGTAGATTCAAGTTTTATTCATACGGATAAATTTATTCTAATAGATAGGGATAAAGTAGTTAGAGGCTTTTATGATGGACTTGATAGTAATCATTTGGATCAGTTGATTAAGGATATTGTGTTGTTGAATATGGAGCGAGACAAAAAAAGAAAACGAAATTTATTCAGAAAGTAAATATAAAACTATGTTAGAAGCAAGTATCAAAAAAAACGACAAAAAAGCCAGCGTATTAATTTTCATTTTTTCGGCGATTGTTTTTGTAGCTGTAGTCTTTTTGTCTAGGATTAAGCTTGAAGTTGAACTGCCATTTAATGTACACTTATTTGCAAAAATCAACGCTGTGATCAACTCTTTGGTTTCATTTTTATTGTTGGTAGGTCTTTTGTCAGTTAAACGTGGGAATTATAGGTTGCATAAAAAAGTGATGATGACTGCAATGGTACTTTCATTGCTATTTTTGGTTTCATATATTTGTCATCATCTTTTTTCAGATTCAACCTCTTATGGCGGCGATGGCTTTGTAAAAGGGGTTTATTATTTTATTTTAATAACGCACATTATATTGGCCGCAATAATTTTGCCTTTCATTCTTTTTACTTCTTACAGGGCTTTAGTGGCGGAGTGGCCTGGCCATCGTAAACTAGCAAAAATTACTTGGCCTATCTGGTTTTATGTATCTGTTACCGGGGTAATTGTATATTGGATGATTAGTCCATATTATGTGTAATGCCTGTAAAAAAACAGATATCCTGAATCCTTTTTACAGTCTATAACAATTCTTGTTCTGGATCCCAATACCTTTTTTTAAATTCAACGACTTTATCAGCTACTACTTGTACGCCGTCTTTTTCGAGTAATTCTTGCATTTTTGTTGGAGTAGCAAAGTGGTGTTTTCCTGTGAGTAAACCATTTCTGTTTACAACTCGTTGTGCGGGTATCGATGGTTTTACGCCGTGGGAGGCATTCATTGCCCACCCAACCATGCGTGAAGAAAGACCAGACCCTAAATATTTTGCTATGCTTCCGTAATTTGTGACCCTACCTTTAGGTATTTGCCGAACTACATCAAATACATCTTCGAAGAAATTTCTATTATTTGGGATTTTAGGTTTATCGATTTTGTTCGATTTTGATTTCATCCCTTACTGTTTTTTTAAGTATAGACCGTTTTGGTTCAGGTACATTTATATGATCATATGGGCAATTAATACATCCATTTCCACAGCATCTTCCATTTTCCAAATGGTATAGAGCAGTCAGTACCATATATCCTTGTTCGTTGTAATTAAAATGCTTGCCCTCAATTAGTTTCATATTCAGTATGTTCTTCCGTGGTCTTTTTTTTCTATTAATTTCACTTGTTCTAAAAGCCAGTCATCTTTTGAAGCATCAAGGTCACCCATTATTGAAAATTTAAGATAGTGTACCCTGTTGCTCTTTGCTATGTCTAAACTTTCATAATGTGTCCTAATTTGTAATGCTTTATTGTCAGGTAATTCCTTGTTTACATCGTTGCTGTCTTCATGCAATGTCAATCCATATGCCTCAATCACTAGTTTTGTGAATCTATACAAAACCGGAGAATCAGTCTTTAGATGTATATAACCGCCCGGGCGTAGTATTTGTTTATATTTTCTAAGAAAAATTGGATGGGTCAGTCTATTTTTTGTTTTTGAAATTCTAAGTTGAGGGTCAGGGAAAGGAATCCATATTTCATCTACTTCATCAGGAGCAAAGTAGGCATTAATCATACCAATTTGGGAACGAAGAAATGCAACATGTTCCATCGATTGCTCAAGTGCTTTTTTTGCACCAACCCATATTCTATTTCCTTTTACATCTACTCCTATAAAATTCTTATCCGGGGATTGTTGCCCTAACCCTATGGAGTATTCACCTTTACCACAAGCTAACTCTACAATGATGGGATTTATGTTATTGAAATATTCATGCCATTTTCCTGCAGTTCCTTCGGGGTATTGAAGGACATTCTTAAAAGTTGTAATCTCGGCAAAGCGAATAAGTTTTTTTTGAGCCATATTGTTTACAAAGTTAAAACATGAAATGCTATTCCAATTACTTTTTGTATTTATAATAATATATTCTTCAATGATGATTTACACATTTTGCTAGAGTGATAATCTGCATTTATTCTGTTTACTTACACCTACCTATTTTTTCAGGCTGCTTTATTTTCATACTGCAGGAGCCCGTAAGCTGTTGCTATGATTAGGCATAACACCCGCCGGTCTATTATTTAATTTTAAAAATCATCATTATGAAAAGATTAGTAATTGTATTATGTTTTGTAAGTACAGGCCTTATTAGTATGGCCACTGAGAAGTCTGAAATAAAAAATCATTCTGCTTTTTCAGAGGTGAGTGATTTTAATAATGTAGAGCAGTTAGATATGGATATGCAGCAGATTGAAACTTGCACTGTAACCCTTAAGGCCTCTATATTTATGGGATTTTTTTCTATTGAAGTTAGTTGTGGTGGTACAGGAGCTACATGTCAAATAGCTACTCAAAAGGCAACGTCTTGCCTTAATACTGCAATAAATACTATTAAAAAAAATGTGACGTAAAATCCGGCGGGTGTTATGCTATTTTTTTATTATTAAATAAACATTTATGAAGTACATTTTCTTTTTAATTTTTAGTGCCATTTCGTTCAGCATTCATGCACAAGACAGCAATAACCCTTTTATTGTTCGTTATTATGGAAGTTTTAATTCATTATTTGAACGCAGTGTTAATATTAGAAAAGTAACGGCAACATTGTTAATCGAAGGTGATCGATCATTATTCACCATGAAAGAAACTGGGGATGAAGTAGTTGATCCATCGAATATAGCAATTAATCTTTCTCCAGATAGTTTATTTACAGTGTATAAGGATACTGAATCTAATTCACTTGTATTTGATTTTATGGATCTAAATCAACGTCCATTGTATTATGCTGATACCCTTTACCCAATGGAGTGGAAGGTTCAGAATTTAGAAAAAAGTATTCATGGGATATTATGTAAGCAGGCAACAACATTTTTTAAAGGGAGAAATTATACAGCGTGGTTTGCACCAACCCTTCTTATTTCAAATGGCCCTTGGAAGTTGGGAGGACTACCAGGATTGATACTTGAGGCATATGATGATGAGATGCAGTGGAAACTAACATTTGACTCCATGGAGCAATCTAATCCAATGAATTTCACTCGATATCATAGAATGATTTCAAGTGGGATTAAAGGGTATGATGCATTTACTGACTATTTGAAAAAAATGCATACTAAGCTTCAACATGCATTTTCTGCTCAAGCAACTGGTGATTGTCTGACTTGTGATACTAAGTCGGTTGTCAAATTATATTCTTGGGAAAAAATTAACTGATATGCTGAATGGCTATATGTTCATTATTATGAATGTAATTAATTCTTTCTTGACTCTAAGTTCCAGTAGAGGAAATGAATTTTATACAAAATACAATACATTCAATTATTCCACTAACGACACAATCAGTCCTATTCCTTACATCATTATGTCTTTGAAAGAAGTTAAGCTAATAGCTCCAAAAATTCCATATGAATTGAGGGGAGACACTATGACGTATGATGTGAATAAATATAAGTCTTTAGAAACGGTTAAACTAGAAGATGTTTTAAAAAAAATAGAAGGATTTTCAGTTGATCCAAATGGTAAAATTTCATTTCTGGGGAAAGAAATTAAAAAAATATATTTAGATGGCGATGATATAGCTGGGAATCAGTATACTTTATTGTCCAAATTCGTTCAGGCAAATTCTGTTTCTAAGATTCAACTCATTAATAATTTTAATGAGAACCGATTGATTAAGGAAATTAATTCTTCATCAGATATAGCATTAAACTTAAGAATGACTGATGATGTAAAAAATAGAGTCAATTCAACTATTAAAGCTGATTATTCTATCAACAACTATGGCGCAGTAGATGCCTCACAACTCTCAGTTTATAAAAAATTTAAGGGTGTTTCCTATGCAACGACTAATAATATTGGTAAAGAAAAAGTAAATCAAAATAATAATCAGCTGATCTCATCAGGGGATATTAGATTATCTGAGAATGAGTTTAATTTAATTAATGATTTCATTCAAAATGGTAAGATAATACCACCCAACTTAAAATACACATATACTCTATTTAATTATGACAAACAATTATCAACATGTTTTACTCTTAAGCCAACTAAGAATAGTCATCTCCGTATAGCAGGGTCTGGGAGCAATCTGAAGTTATCACTACAGGATTTTTCAAATCTAACTATACAGTCCATCCAAGATTCTTGGCAATTCGATTCTAATATAAAAACCAAAGAGCATTCAAAATTATCTGATTATACTATTGAATACAAGGTGGATAATAATAGAAATCGAATATTCACATACAAATTTTATTTGAAACGTATTCATGCTATGAATGATTATTTTGAAAAACGGATGACTAATTTATTCGACACACTTAATCAAAAAATGATTTTAGTTGATAGTGATTATTTTATCAGTTTAAATGAAACATTTAAAATACGAAAAACACATATTCTCAATATTGAATATAATGCAGAAATGCGAACGATAGGGAATAATACATATGTAAGTACTACTCTTCCAGAAAAATTAATTTTTTCAAAAGTAATTCGGTCAAGTCACAGGCAGCGTTATGAAAATAGAATTAATGCTGATTATTTTAATTTGTATTTATTAAGTAGGAGTAAACTTGCCAACTTAAGATATGGATTAAATCTTTATAAATTTTATTCTAACTCTATAAATAGAATTTATAATAGTATGAATGAAGTGGATACTTTACTTATTAATTCTCCTTATCGATATGAAATTATTAAATCCTCATTTTATTCTAATTTATCATTACAGAAGTTTAAATATTTTACATATACCTTGTATTCTTCTATAGGTTATTCAAATTCATTTATATCCCATCGAATTAAGTCAAGTTCTTTACTTTATAATTATCAGATGAGTTTATCCTATAAAAGGAAACCATTGAGTATTTTTTCTTTTGAAATAGAGGCAAAAAATTCCATAGCTGATTTATATACTAATTTTTCCTATCCTTTATTAAGTGGAATATCTTCTACGTTGTTCGGGTCTGAGAACATGAGTCTACATAAAATAGTACATTTTATGACAAATTATAATTATACAAATCTCTATAGGGCGTTTTCATTTAGTTATTCGATTTCAGGTATCTACTCTTCTGGCGACAATATCTTATCAAGTAATTTAAATCCTAATAATACTATCTTAACGTTTTTCAAGAATACTGGCACAAATCACTTATCAGTATTTTGTAAAATGGATAAATACGTTCAACCAATTAAGTTAAAAATTACCTACACATTTCAATTTACTAATTTGAAAATACCAAATTTAATCGATGGGGTACTGGATAAACCATCTATGTATAATACCATGAATACTATCGGATTAACTTCAGCTTGGGATTCAAAAATTCAGATTGAATCCAATTTTCACCTATCTAACTCTTCTTATCATAGTAAGTATCTTAATTCAATTATTGATAAGTCAATGAGTAATATTGAAATAGGATATAAAGTAAATTATCATTTTTATAAAAATGCTATGATAGTGATACAAAGTAAAAATATCAAGAACAGACTCCAGTCTAGTTTTAATTTACTAGACGGTATAATTCAATTCAAAAATAAAAAAAATATACTATTTACATTGACTTTACATAATTTATTAAAAGAGAATATATTTAGAGAACGCATAATTTTTCAGAATTCGATCATCGAAAGAAAGTTCAATATTGTACCGAGATATATAATGTTTGGAATCAATTATAGTTTTTAATCTACATTGATATTGGGATTATATTTTGTTTACTTTCATTACCAATTCTATTTATAGCTGTAACAATTATATTTTTTAGAATAATTTCTTTTCCGAATTTATCTTTTATTTTTTTCTTCAATGATATAGATATTTCATCTTGTGTACATATTTTATATTCCCATATATTATCATATTGATAGTATAATACCCATTTGAATATTGCATCTTTTTCCTTTTTTTCTTTCCATTTTATGTTGATAAAATCACCTGAATTTGAAACAACTACGTTGGGCATCTCAGGAATTTGATTATCTAACCATTTACTGGGCGGTACGAGAGCTTCATATTTATAGGGCCCAGTTAATAGATTTGTGGCGAGTTCAACATTTTTTTTCAAGGAAGATATGTTCCAATGTACAGCACCAATGCTCAAAGGAATTAATTCATGTGTTAATGTGATTTCATCAATAACTTCTTGATTGCTAGTAGGAGTTGGATTTTTGTTGACTACGTTTATACCAGGCCATAAATGACGTTGAAATGTATTTTCACTTTGCCACCATTTCAGTAAATCTGGAAATCGTTGCCCCTCTTTGTTAATCGGCCAATAGAGTTGTGGAGAGAAATAATCAATCCACCCTTTATTCAACCAAAGTTTAGCATCTGCATATAATTTATCATATTGATCAAATCCTCTAACCGTTGCTGGATATCCTGGCCTATATATACCAAAGGGACTCAATCCAAATTTTACATTCTTTTTTTCAGCCTTTATTTCTTTATATAATCTTTCTATCAAGGTATTCACCGCATTTCTTCTCCAATCACCTCTTGATAAAATTCCCCCACTATTTACATACAGGTTCCAGCTTTTATCATCAGGGAAATCTTTCCCGCCATTATATGATGGATATGGGTAAAAATAGTCATCAAAATGAATTCCATCTACATCATATCGCTTGACAATGTCCATTACAACTTCACTCGTTTTGTTTTGTGTTTCCTTTAAGGATGGATCCATCCACCAATATCCTTCTTCAAGTTGATACACCATTTCAGGATTCTTCTTTATAATCGACTCTTCACTGATTATTTTTCCTTTTATATGATGAGCTCGGTATGGGTTCAGCCATGCATGCAATTCCAATCCACGTTTATGCGCTTCTTCAATCCAAAATGAAAGGGGGTCGTAATATGGATCAGGTGGCAACCCTTGTTCCCCAGTAAGAAAATAAGACCATGGTTCAAATTTGCTCTTATAAAGAGCATCAGCTTGAGGTCGCACTTGGAAAATTATTGCATTGAATTGATTTCTTTTTAAAAAATCAAGAAGTTCGATAGCCTCTGCTTGTTGCTCATACGAGGATAGCCCCGGTCTACTTGGCCAATCAATATTATCGACTGTTGCAATC
>CANKGM010000077.1 GCA_947481355.1 Chitinophagaceae bacterium | reverse complement strand
TCTCAATTAGCCATACAAAGCGCACAAGTGGTATTAATGAATCAAGGACTCAAAAAACTACCACTTGCATTAGGCTTAGGAAAAAATACATACTTAACCATTAAACAGAATTTATTTTGGGCGTTTTTCTATAATGTGATAGCCATTCCAATTGCCGCTTTTGGATTTCTTACTCCAACCTTTGGAGCATTAGTAATGGGAATGAGTGACGTTGTATTAGCTGTTAATT
The DNA here is from genome assembly GCA_947481355.1 of Chitinophagaceae bacterium. GTDB lineage: Bacteria > Bacteroidota > Bacteroidia > Chitinophagales > Chitinophagaceae > Pollutibacter. The sequence goes on along the minus strand of CANKGM010000077.1, from coordinate 7,751 downwards.
CTGTTAGATTGTTTTTTAAGAAAGTAATTTGATGCTAAAAAAATAAAATGACCCCAAAGGAAATCCTAAAAACATATTGGGGCCATGATTCATTTAGGCCGTTACAAGAAGAAATTATTAATTCGATCTTAGACGGTAAGGATGCATTAGCTGTACTACCTACTGGTGGCGGTAAATCAATTTGCTTTCAAGTACCTGCACTAACTAAATCGGGTTGCTGCCTAGTTATTTCACCCCTTATTGCACTCATGGAGGACCAAGTGCAGAATTTAGAAAATCTAAATATCCCAGCAGCAGCAATTGTAGCTGGCATGTCGCACCATGAAATTTCTGAAATACTAAGAGCGGGTCTTGATGATCAATTAAAATTTATTTATGTTTCACCAGAAAGATTAGAATCTAGATCATTCATTGAACGCATAATTCAATTACCTATTACACTAATTGCAGTTGATGAGGCACATTGCATTTCCCAGTGGGGTTATGACTTCAGACCATCCTACCTAAACATAGCAAACATCAGAGATCACTTTAATGATGTACCCCTTATTGCATTAACCGCCTCTGCAACAGAATTGGTAAAAAAAGATATCATTGAAAAACTAAGGATGCAGCAATCCGAAACTTTCATGACTTCTTTTAACAGAGAAAACCTGGTGTATAAGGCAGAATTGTGTTTAGATAAAATAAACAGAGTCAGATCCATCCTAGATACAGTTCCCGGAAGTGGTATCATCTATTGCAAAACCAGAAGGAAGACTAAAGAATTATCAGACTTATTGAATCAGCAAGGCATAAACTGTGATTATTATCATGCAGGGCTAAGTCAAGAAGCAAGAAAAGAAAAGCAAGAGAAATGGATAATTGGATCAACACGAATGATGATTTGCACTAATGCATTTGGAATGGGAATTGACAAGCCCAATGTACGTTTAGTAGTTCATGCTGATATTCCAGATTGTATAGAAAATTATTATCAAGAGGCTGGAAGAGCTGGAAGAGACGGCAATGAATCATATGCAATTTTGCTATACAATGAAAGTGAATTGGCAGAATTAAAAAATCAACCAACCATCCGATTTCCAGAAATTAAAACCATTCGAATAGTATATCAAGCGTTAGCCAACTATTTACAAATTCCAACAGGACTAGGCGCAAATCAGTCGTTTGATTTTAACCTAGAAGATTTTATTAAAAAATTTAAGCTAACCCTCAACGATGTCTTGTATTCCTTACAGGCTTTAAAGCAAGAGCGGATAATTTCCTACATGGAACAAGTCTTCAAGCCTTCTTCAATCCAATTCACTTGTACTAAGTCAGACCTCATTGAATTTGAAAAAAATAATCCCATTGGCGACGAAGTTGTTAAATGCCTACTCAGAACATACAGCGGAATATTTGACATCCCAGTTCGAATCGATGAAATCCAATTGGCCAGAATATTAAAAATGAACTATTCATTTTTAATTACGCAACTTGATTTTTTAAATAAAAATAATATCATCGAGTATTCACCACGAAGAGAAACACCACAAATTGTTTATTTACAAAACAGAATAAAGACAGAGGAGCTTAATCTTAACTACGAAAACTACCTAAAAAGGAAGACCCAATTCATAGAAAGAATTGATGCAATGATCAACTATTGCAATTCACAAACTTGCAGATCTACTTATATTGGAAAGTACTTTGGCGATTTAACCATAGTTGAATGTGGCAAATGCGATAATTGCACTCGTAAAAATGAGCAACCCATACAAAGTGATCAATTCACAAGAATCTATACTAACATTCAAGCCTTACTATTGAATCAACCTCTTGATATCAAGGCCTTAGCTGAAAAATTAGGCATAACAAAAGCCGCAATCTACCAGGTATTAGCAGAAATGAAAAAGGAAGAGAAAATTGGCATAGAGCCAAGCGGGAAGTTATTTCTAAAATAAAAGAGGGCCAGGATAGAAATCCGGCCCGTTTTAAAATCCAATATCCTATGAAAAACCGCTGTAAAGGTAGATAATTTGGTTAATTAGCGCCAAAAATCTAAAATATCTCTAGATAAAATGCGATTAAATTGAATTTCAAGCAATTGAATATTACATATTTACTTTAATTTAAATCACGCATTGACTTACCTATTCTTCCTTAAGCAAAGAATCGATATTACAGAATAGTAACTTTCATCAAAATCGGACTCGGTTTAACAAAATTTTATTGCAAATAGCTACTTAATATGGGAGTTAATAATTTTATTTGTTGAAAATCAATACATATGAGCACAACCAACCCAAAACATAAAATTCTCCTTTGCGAAGACGATCCTAATCTTGGCTTAGTTTTGAAAAACTTTTTAGAACTTAATGACTTCGACGTTATTTTGGAAAGAGATGGCCGACTTGGACTAGCAGCTTTTCAACGCGAGAAATTTGAACTCTGCCTTTTGGATGTAATGATGCCAAAAATGGATGGATTCATGCTTGCTGAGGAAATTAGAAATACAAATCCTGATGTTCCGTTATTTTTTCTTTCTGCAAAATCAATGAAAGAAGATCAAATCAAAGGATACAAACTTGGAGCAGATGATTATATCACAAAACCATTCGACTCTGAACTGTTGCTTTTCAAGATCAAAGCAATATTAAAAAGAAATGAAGAGCAAAATAAAGAAATCGCAAATATTGAATACGATCTTGGTAAATATCACTTTATTCCAAAACTCAGAGAACTAAGTATTGAAGGAAATAAAACAACATTATCTCCAAAAGAAAATGAGTTGTTGAAGATGCTGAGCGAATATAAAAATGATTTACTTCAACGTGATCTTGCACTAAAGAAAATATGGGGCAATGACAATTATTTTAATGGAAGAAGTATGGATGTATATATTGCTAAACTCAGAAAATACTTGAAAGAAGATCCAATGGTAGAGATTGTAAACATTCATGGAAATGGTTTCCGACTACTTGTAAAAGAAGATTAATCCAATATCAACAAAATAGAAAAGCCATGTTATAATCAAACATGGCTTTTCTATGCGCGCTCTAATGCTAGAATAATAAATTATCATTTCGCTTAAACATTGTCCTACCCAGATGCTCGTATGCTTTGGTGGTAACTTCCCTTCCGCGAGGTGTTCTCTGAAGAAAACCTTGTTGAATCAGAAATGGCTCATAAACATCTTCAATTGTGCCAGACTCCTCTCCCACTGCAGTTGCAATTGTTCCTAGACCCACAGGACCACCTTTGAATTTATCTATGATAGTAGTAAGAATTCTATTATCCATCTCATCTAATCCATGTTCATCTACATGCAATGCTTTAAGCGCATGCTTTGTAATATCCATTGTAATCACCCCATTACCAAGTACCTGTGCAAAATCACGTACGCGTTTCAATAAGCCGTTCGCAATACGAGGAGTAGCCCTGCTTCTCCCAGCAATTTCACGGGATGAATCGGATGTGATTTTGGCTCCTAAAATAGCAGCTGATCGGGTAATGATACGATCCAATACTTCTACTGGATAATACTCTAAACGCGATTTAATTGCAAACCTCGATAGCAATGGTGCTGTTAGCAAACCACTCCGTGTTGTTGCACCAATTAAAGTAAATGGATTTAAATTGATCTGAATAGTTTTGGCACTAGGGCCACTATCAATCATAATGTCAATCTTATAATCTTCCATAGCAGAATACAAATACTCTTCCACTACATTACTCAATCGGTGTATTTCATCAATAAACAACACATCGTTTGCTTCAAGGCTTGTCAATAATCCTGCTAGATCTGCAGGTTTTTCGATAACAGGCCCGGAAGTCTCTTTAATTTGAACTCCCATTTCACGAGCAACAATCCGAGATAACGTTGTTTTACCTAAGCCTGGAGGACCATGAAAAAGCACATGATCAAGCGCCTCTGATCTCATCTGAGCTGCCTTGATAAAAATTCGAAGATTTTCTATGATATCGGGCTGGCCGGAAAAATCCTCCAAAATACTCGGTCTAATGGTATTTTCAAATTCACCGTCGGTTGATCCAGTAGGATCCTCAGCAGGATTCAAATGAGGGTTGATCATAATGTGAATTTACACCCAATAGTCAAGAATCTGAACTATAAATTTATCTCTTGTAAATCCTAAAAGATCTATTGCAAACAAGGACCTGTTGCGATCAATCAAACCAAGACAATCTAAATAACAACATTAATCATCTTGTTTTTGACAAATATAATTTTCTTAGGAGGCTTACCTTCTAACCACTTTGAGATCATTGGCTCCTTCAATACTAGCGCCTCAACATCTGCTTGAGTGGCATTCAAATCAATATTTAAAATAATCCTGGTTTTACCATTTACAGCAACAGGATATTCTTTACTGGTTTCAACTAAATAAGTTTCATCCACTACAGGATATGATGCATCCAAGATAGATCCTACTTCACCAATCTGTTGCCAAATTTCTTCACAAATATGTGGGGCATACGGAGTAAGTACAATAAGGAATTTTTTAAGCAAATCAATTGAATGGCAGTTCAAATCAGTCAGCTCATTTACCCCAATCATAAATCCGCTCACTGCAGTATTAAATGAAAAACGTGCAGTATCCTCTTCCACTTTTTTCAACATCTTATAAAAAATCTTCCAGGATGCTGCATCAGCAGGTGTTTGAGTTGCAACCAACCCTTTCTCTGCATCAAAAAACAAACGCCAAAACTTTCGAATAAACCTGTGAACACCTTCAATTCCTTTTGTATCCCAAGGTTTGTCTTGTTCAACTGGGCCAAGAAACATTTCATACATTCTAAATGTATCTGCGCCATATTTTTCAACGATATCATCTGGATTCACCACATTAAAATAACGCTTGCTCATTTTTTCAAGTCGAGCACCACATTTATACTCTCCCTCTTCTGTGATAAAAGTGGCATCTGAAAAATCAGGTTTCCACTTTTTGAAACCTTCCATATCAAGTACAAATCCGTCAACTAAACTTACATCCACATGTATCTCATCAGTTTCATAATTGTCTTTTAAACCAGCTGATACAAACTGCTTTGAATTTCGTACACGATAGACTAATCTAGAGTCGCCTCCGATTTTTCCTTGATTCACAAGACGTTTGTATGGTTCATCGAAACCAATATGACCTAGATCGAATAATACTTTTGTCCACATCCTACTATACAAAAGATGGCCTACAGCATGCTCTGTCCCCCCTATATACAAATCAACCTGTCCCCAATAGTCACTAGCCGCTCTACTACAAAATTCCTTGTCATTTTGAGGATCCATATAACGCAAAAAATACCAACTGCTTCCTGCATACCCAGGCATGGTATTCACTTCACGAGCACCCCCATCATAGCTTACCCATTCTGGCAAGTTGGCAAGTGGGCCTTGAGCATCCGGACCAGGCTTAAGATCTGATAATTCAGGAAGCTCAATAGGCAATGCGGTTGAAGATAATGGGATGGCAATATCATTTTTCCAAACGATTGGAAAAGGTTCGCCCCAGTATCGTTGTCTACTGAAGGCAGCATCACGCATTTTATAATTCGTTTGTCTCTTACCTATTCCCAGTTCCTCAAGTTTGTCCAATGAAACGGATATAGCATCAGACATCAATAGCCCATCTAAAAATCCACTGTTTTCTAAACGAGCTTCTTTTGTTGGATTAGCCTCATTCCCGTTGAAAAATTGTCCAATAATATTAGTTATAGGAATGCTGAAATATTGTGCGAATTTAAAATCACGCTCATCGCCACATGGCACGGCCATGATAGCACCAGTTCCATAACCAGCTAATACATACTCACTAATCCAAATAGGAATCAGGACACCATTAAAAGGGTTTTTGCAATACGCCCCACTGAAAACACCTGTGATTTTCTTTTCAGCCATCCGTTCACGTTCACTTCTACTGTTAACGTACTCAAGGTATTCCTCAACAGCCTTTTTTTGTTCAGGAGATGTTAAGGTTGTGATGAGGTCATGCTCTGGGGCAATAACCATAAAATCGACTCCAAAAATAGTGTCGGGACGAGTAGTATATACTTTTAAATGACTAGCACTAGATAATGTATTTTCTGCTGCAATTTCAAAATCAATCTCTGCTCCAAAACTTTTTCCAATCCAATTGGTTTGCATATCCTTCATGCTATCACTAAAGTCTACCGTCTGCAATCCAGCCAAAAGGCGCTCAGCATATTCAGTAATTCGGAGATACCATTGACGAAGTTTTTTCTTTACAACGGGATGTCCACCTCGTTCACTAACTCCATTTATCACTTCATCATTTGCAAGCACTGTACCAAGGGCCTCACACCAATTCACCTCACCCACTCCACAAAAAGCTAGTCGATATTTCATTAAAATTTCAGACTGCTTACTCGAATCACCACTATTCCATTCGGCCGCAGAAAATACTAACTTTTTATCTCCAGGACATGGTGTATTGGTATTCCCCTCAGCTTTAAATATTACAATGAGGTCATTGATACTCCTCGCCTTTTGAGCTTTTCGGTCAAACCAAGAATCAAACAATTGCAGAAAAATCCACTGTGTCCATTTGTAATAATTTGGGTTTGATGTCCTTACTTCCCTATCCCAATCATAACAAAAACCAATTTTATCCAATTGACTTCTGAAATTATCTATATTTCGATCTGTAGATATAGCGGGAGCAATTCCATGCTCTATAGCATATTGTTCTGCTGGCAAACCGAATGAATCGTACCCCATCGGATGAAGCACATTAAATCCTTTTAGTCGTTTATACCGACTAAAAATATCACTGGCGATATAGCCTAAAGGATGGCCTACGTGCAAGCCGGCTCCACTGGGATAAGGGAACATATCCAACACGTAATATTTAGGCTTTGAAGGATCATTGTTAACCTTATACGCCTTGTTTTTCTTCCATGCTTCCTGCCACTTCTTTTCGATCGCACTAAAGCCATATTCCATCTTACGTTAATTTTAGTTGGGCTATCAATTTTAAAAGCCAAATATGCCTGGATTGGTCATAAAAGGTCCATCTTTCCTTTGTACGTTTAGACCAAACAGACAATAAGCCTGTTAAAATTACAACGATTACATGCTGAAAGACGCGCAAAAATACATAAACCCTTTAAAATTGTTATTTTTGAATCTAGAAGGCAAAAAACAGCCCTGCATCAAATCGTATAAAATATGACAGCACAGAGTAAAGCATCGATGAAAAGGAGCAAACCATCCTATTTTATGGCCATTTTTGGAGTTGCCTTAGTGCTTTTCATCCTAGGGATGCTTGGATGGCTAGTTATAAATGCCAGTAAACTGCAGGACTATTTCATGGGCAGTGTACAAGTTCATGCCTTTATCCGTGAGGGAAGCCCAAAAAATGAAGTCGATATTGTAAAAGATAAAATATCAGCAAAACCTTATGCAAATAACGTTGAGTTTATCACCAAGGAAATGGCAAGAGCTAAATTCATAGGTGATGGCAACGAAGATTGGAATAAAGTACTTGATTATAATCCTCTTCCTGCTAGTATAGATTTTTATTTAGATCCTTTATATGTCAACAAGGATAGTATAAAAATAATATCATCGGATTTATCTAAAAATTTTATTATTAGCGAAGTAAAATATCCTGATGCAGTTGTTAGCAACCTTAATAACATTGTTCGAAAGATTGGATTTTTTCTATTAGGGTTAGCGCTTGTTTTAGCGGTCATTGTAATTATATTAATTGACAATACGATAAAGTTGGCTA
>CANKGM010000076.1 GCA_947481355.1 Chitinophagaceae bacterium | reverse complement strand
TACAATCTTGCGCTGTATTGAAAGCCCTTCCAGCTCTGCACTAGTTTGCATTTCAAGAATAGTGTCTTGATTAGTTTCTACTTGATGCCATAGAATATTGGCAATTTCTCCATGATTGGGAAGTCCCGCTTTTATTTCCCCTACTGAAGGTTCACCCCATCTACCTAAACAAAGAAAATGTCCTTGGTAAGGAGCCCCTTCTTTATTATTCTCAGGCATTTGATCCTTTGAAAAGGCAAATGAAAGTGGATTGATTTTGTTGGAGGCAAGATGAAAATCAGTAATAGCCCCACCATTCAAATCAAGTGTAAGTGAACAGTTTTTATTCTGGATGGAAACCAATTCTTTCTGATTCGATCGTATTGTATTCAGTTGTTGCATAGTGTATGAACTATGAAAATAAACAACTTATTTTGAATATACACTCTAGGCTACTATTCTATTGCCAGTTACTCACCCAAACGAAATAGGGTTTATACAGGTCAGCATTTTTCCAAATCTCCCAATCCCCCATACTGTTTGTGCAATAGCCAACCAATAACTTGTCATCTACAATCAACTGAGGGTGTGCAAACGCATTATAGGTGATGACATTTCCCTTAGCTTCAGGTGTTTTATATAATTTCCTTTTATTAGTGAATGGTCCTACTGGCGAGGCTGCATCCCATAAATATATGTTTGGTCCTAACAGTGATTCCTGAGAAAGCAAATAGTATTTATTCTTGTATTTGAAGAATGAATATTGTTCGCTGATTCCATTTAACAACCTTTTACTTTTAGTAGAATCTGCCACCCAATCATTTCCATCATAGTATTGAACCTGTTTATACGGGGTAGCACTTGGGAATCGACAGACATGAACGTATTTATCAAATGGCACAGATTCTGCTCCATATAAATAAACATATCCATTTTCTTCAAAATTTGCAGAAGCCCAATCAACTTTATCCCGATTAGTGAAAGTAAAAATTTCTTGCAATTTCAGATCTGGCCAACCCATTACGCCAACTGTGTTTCCAACTAACTTAAATCCCCACATGCCCCCATTAGGTATAATTTCAATGGTAGCTAGCGTAACAAATAATTTATTCAACTGCTGATTAGCGAAGCCCGTCCCCGGCCAATATTGAATAGGTTCAACTCCATCGAAAAAAGGCTTTGGACTTTCTTTTGTTCCTCCATACAAGGTTTGAAATTTTCCAAATTGGTCTGTAATGACAATGCTATTATGAATAAACGATGTTGAAGGTCTATGTCTATCTGGATATACGGTATCCATAAAACTATCACCGAAAAGCCAAAAACTATTTCCATCAGGAAGCAAAAATGATGTTGCTCCATCTCCTCCAGTCCAACCATATGCAGCAGATCGTGTGAAATATTGATCGTAATAACTTGACTTTACGGCAATAATACTATCTGAAGCAGAAAGCGCCATACGTTCCGATTCAGTGATCTTTGGATCGATTGTCATGACAGGAGTTTTCTGACAACCCATCACCCAAGAACTATATGCTAGAAGTAAAGCAATTCTAAACACCCTATTTTTTTTTGTAAAGTTAATTGAAATAATACGAGCAATGCACCTTGCCTCTATGGTCAGTCAGATGTTTTTGTTTAGCTTTCCTATAAATGGTAAATTCATCGGGTAAACAGTTAATGCAATTTGTTCAATTTTAATTACACTTTTTTATGAGACATCAAGTCAAACCACTTCTACTGCTATCACTCATGTTTCTGATGGTTGGGGCTCTGTTTTGCATGAATGACATATTACTACCATCATTGATTACTTATTTCAAACTCAATTATACACAGGCAACATCGATTCAATTTACTTTTTACCTAACCTATATTATTTTTCCAATCCCAATTGCAATGCTAATTCATCGTTATGGTTATAAGGTTAGTCTTGTCTTAGCTGTATTAATATGTGCAGTGGGATGTGCCTTATTTATTCCTGCTAAATACCATGATTCGTATCCATTAGTACTAACTGCAATATTTGTCATTTCAACCGGTATTACTATCATAAACGTTGCTGCAAATCCATTTGCAGCAATGCTTGGTACTCCCGAAGGGGCTCATCAACGTATAAATTTTGTGCAAGTATTTTCTCGCATCGGATATGCCGCTACGCCACTTTTAGCTACATCCATGATTTATAATAAGTCGGGAAAGATTCAATTTGATTTACCTTATTTGTGGCTAGCGATATCACTTTTCATCATACTTCTAGTTATGTTCTTTTCGAAATTGCCATCCATGAAACCAGGCAAGGATGAACTATTTAGTTTGAAAGGAATAATAAAAGAGGCAATGGGGTATAAACAGCTATTTTATGGAGTAATTGCCATGTTCTTTTATATGGGGGCAGAATCATGCACTGCTGGTTTTTTCATTCCCTATTTGAAAACTGTGTTAGGATATAAAGATGTTCAAGCGGCAAACTATTTAACCCTTTACTATATTTTTACTGCGATTATGGGAGTAATTGCCTTATTTCTACTCAAATATATAAAAGCAAACAAATTAGTTGGTGTATTTGGAATTGGCATGATTCTCCTGTTCATTTTGTGCATATTCTATAATACAGGATTCAACGAATATCTACTTGCAGGCTTAGGGCTATTCTTATCTATCATGTTCCCCACTTTGTTTAGTCTCGCGATTGAAGATATTGGCAGTTTCACTGGAAAAGGTTCTGCACTGTTGAATTTCTCCATTATTGGGGGCTCAATCTTTCCTCCCATTCAAGGAATGATAGCCGATAATCAAGGTGTACAAATTTCCTATATCGTGCCTATGATTTGTTTTATAGTCATTACACTTTATGCATTCTTTTTCACCAAAAAAGAAAATATCATTAACAAAAACTAATTATCACGTTAAAATAATATGTATTCATGAAGTTACTCGTTACTGGATCAAATGGGTTTTTAGCGGGTAGTGTTATAGCACAGGTTCCAACACATATAACACTGCACGGACTTTGTAGGAATAAATTAGAAAAATCGAGTATCGACATCGTTCATCATGCTTTCGATTTAACTGATTTTAATACTCTAGAAGAAATTATTCATTCAATTAGACCCGATTCCATAATACATACAGCTGCAATATCAAATATCGATACTTGTGAAACAAATAAAATAATAGCAGAACAAGTCAATGTTGATGTAACAAGACAGCTGGCTCAATTAGCTAATGATATAGATTGTAAGTTAATATTTTGCTCCACCGATTCCATATTCGATGGAATTCATGGATTTTACACTGAAGAAGATATTCCCCATGCTGTAAATGTTTATGCTGCAACTAAAATTAAAGCTGAACAAATAGTATTGAAAGCAAATAAAAAAAATGCCGTAGCCCGATTTTCTTTAATCGTAGGACTTCCTGTAATAAATGCCGGCAATTCTTTCTTGTCAACGCTCATTGATAAAATAAAGAAAGGAGACGATATTCAACTCCCTAGTAATGAAATAAGAACTCCAATTGATGTAATTACTGCTGGGAAAGCATTAATTGAATTAGCAGAAAATGATTTTAGTGGAATAATTCACCTAGCAGGAAATACTTCATTAACCCGCTATGAATTAGGCTTAGAAATCGCCTCCATATTCAATTTTCCTAAACATAAAATATTGCCCATCAACTCTAATTCTTTGCCAGGAAGAGCCCCACGGCCGAATAATGCATCATTAGATAATTCAAAAGCAAAACAATATCTTGAAACGCCCATGCTTTCTATTATTGATGGACTAACTTTATCATTGAATTTTAAATTACCTGAAGATGAGTAAAATTAAATATGATCTTGAGATTAAATTTGGAACATCATACGGGAAAGAAGAAGAGGATGCCGTATTAAAAGTATTGCGAAACAATGCCCCAACCAGTGGAGATGAATGTATTCGTTTTGAAAAAGATTTTGCTGAGTATAACGGAACCAAGTATGCGCGCGTAGTTACCAATGGTTCATCTGCATTATTCCTATCCCTTATCGCAATCGACCTAAAACCCGGTGACCATGTAATCACAACACCCATCACGTGGATGGCAACTGCCTCAGCACCAGCATCACTTGGAGCACATGTTGATTTTGTTGACATCGAACTTGAAACCTATAATATAGACTCAACCCAAATTGAAGCCGCTATAACAGAAAAAACCAAAGCAGTCATCCCTGTTCACTTGTATGGACAAGCTTGTGAAATGGATACTATAATGGCAATTGCCAACAAGCATAAAATTCATGTAATTGAAGATACCGCACATGCAACAGGTGGTGAATATAAAGGGAAAAAACTAGGTACGTTTGGAACAGCAGGATGCTTCAGTTTTCATGAACAGAAAAATATTTCAACACTTGGAGAAGGTGGAATGATTATCACTGATGATGAAAAAATATTTGAAAAAATTTCACTATACCGGTCTCAATGTACGCGTGTTCATGGGGTAAGCACCAAGTATTGTAAACTCGATGAAGGCAAATTTCCGATTGGTAAAAAATTCTGGTGGCAAGATTTTGATGATTTTGGATATAACTTCAGAATGACCGACATACAGGCTGCTGTTGGCATAGAACAATTGAAAAAAATTGATGCGCTGAACCAAAAAAGAATGGAAAATGCAGCATATATCAGTGACGGACTTAAAGATGTGCCAGGATTAACACTCCCTATACAACGCCCCTACAACAAACACGCATACCACTTATATCCGGTCATGATTGATGCTAAAGAGTTTGGAATGAACAAAGAAGACTTTATCTATGACATGCTTCATAAATTTGGCATTAAAATTGGGTTCCATTATATCCCACTTCATTATTCAACTGCATTTAAAAACAGGGGTTTCAAAAAAGGACAATTTCCTAACGCCGAAAAACTTGGTGATCAACTGGTAACACTGCCAATTAATCCTAGACAAACAGAAGAAGCCCTTGCATACCTTGTTGAAAGCATCAAAGCTGTTCGTTCATAAATAAATTAATCATGGATTTTGAACATAAAATCATCACGCTAAAAAATCAATCTGATTTTTTTTCATCACACAATCCAATTTATATTTCAAGGGCTCCTGGTCGAATTGACTTAATGGGTGGAAATGATGATTATACTGGTGGTTTGGTATTTGAAGCTACCATTGCTGAAGCCACCTATGCTGCATCTCAACTTAACCACGAGATGCTTGTAGTTTTGAAAAATAAAAATGCACAAGAAGCAGGATGGCTAGGTGAATACAGCATTGACATAAATGATCTTACTGATGAAATTAAAGTTCGTGAAATCGTTAATGCCTCTCCATCAGTTCGATGGACAGCCTATGTACTTGGAAATATATTTTATCTAAAAATGAAATATCCGGAGCAGGTCAATAAAGGAATCCGAATATACATGGAATCCACTGTACCATTGAATAGAGGTGTGAGTTCTTCAGCTGCCATTGAAGTAGCTGTAATGAAAGCAAGTGCAGCGGCGTATGGCATTAATCTCTCAGGAACTCAATTGGCATTGGCATGTCAATGGGTTGAAAATGTAATTGCTGAATCAGCCTGTGGCATCATGGATCAAATCACGGTAATTTCTGGTTTAAAAGATTACATACTCCCTTTAGTTTGTCAACCCTGTAATCCCGAACCACTAATTAAATTACCAAACGACTTAAAAGTATGGGCTATTGATTCCGGCGTTAGTCATCAAGTCTCTGGCATTGAATATGAATCAGCTCGCGCCGCTGCATTCATGGGATATAAAATGATATGCGATAATGAAAATATTGAAGTAATTGAGCAAACAGAAAACGATATCAAACGATTTACTGACTCGAAATGGAATGGATATCTAGCCAATGTTTCCCCATCTATTTTCGAATCTCATTACCGAAATATTTTACCTCAACGCATCAGTGGTATGGAGTACATCAAAAATCATTCAATACATGTTGATCCATTTACTCATGTACGAGATGACATACATTATAATGTTTTAGCCAATACAAAATATGCTGTAGAAGAAAATAATCGGGTGAACGTTTTTTCTGAATTATCAAGAGGCGCTTCAACACAAAGAGCGTATAGTCTGATGGGTGAATTGATGTATCAGTCTCACTGGGGATATACTGAATGTGGACTTGGTGCTAAAGCAACTGATATTTTAGTGGGCATTTGTAGAGAAGCTGGTATTAACCAAGGCATTTATGGAGCAAAAATTACAGGTGGTGGCGCAGGTGGAACCGTCGCGATTTTAGCAGACAAAAATGCAAGCGCGGTTATCTATGAAATTTTCTCTTCCTATAAAGAGCTAAATTTAGGCATCCCATATTTGTTTGAAGGAAGTTCTGACGGAGCAGATGCTTATGGCATCAAAATAATTTAATACCATAGCTAACATTTAGGCACAACAAAAACTCAATAAACCAGTCTCACTTTTTTATACTTATCCCGATTGCAAAGTATTTTACCATCTACTAGTTCCAGCTCTGCCGCTTGCAAGGAGGATCTACGATAGCGATAAACACCATTGTCTGGATCTTCATTTTGATTGTTTGGATATATTCTTCCAGGGTGTGTAAAATAAACAATGATGGCTTGGTCATTTACAATTTTCACATCAGCATGTCGTCCTTGATCATTATCGTCTGGTCGACTCCCTGGCTCGTTCAATATGGTATTATTGAACGTCCAATGTGTAGCATCAGAAGACCTAAAAACATCTAATCCCGTATAATTTTCATAAGTAGGGTCTGTAATCATCCAATAATAGCCTTTCCAATTGAATACTATGGGCGCCTCGTGATGTCGATTTTGCACTTCACAAGTATCTAAACGTATCCAATTGATTAAGTCAGTACTTTTTGATGCATACGTGAAAGATTCCTTTGATTCATCCTTATACCATACTTTCCAACTTCCATCTGCTAATTGAAATGTTGACGCATCAATACATCCCGATAAGCCTAGTGAATAAAGTTGTTTCCATGACTTCAAATCATCGCTGATATAATGAAAAATTTGTCGCTCGCCTCCCCAATCTGTATAAACCCCTTTTATGTATGATACCAACATGTGATACTTTTTATCGGCCGGATTTTGAAATACCTGAGGCGCCCAAAATGAATTCAATCCAGTATCAGGCTGAGGTAAATTTGCCACGCCTAAATATTTCCATGTTTCTCCTGCATCAGTGGATGAGGCAATGCCAATGCCCGTGCCATAGCAATAGGCTACACCCTCTAAGTTTAGTGTAGCTCTTCGTTGTGTATAGAATATTAACCATTGATGTTTGAGCTCATCCCAAATCATTGATGGATCAGCCGCGCCGTCGAAAACAGGATCCCTGAATAATGGCGATGGCGCGTTGGACAAATTGAAAGACATTTTGTTGATGCCTTGTGATTTCTTATGTTGGGCAGATGTATTTAATGCTATTATAATTAGCATTAGAATAAAAGGATACTTCGATGGTAACTTACCCATATGTTTTAATTATTGTCATTCTAAGAAAAATACAACATTTTTATGATTTAAGAATATATGAATGATTAAGAACCCTGAGCTTATGTCGATGAGTAATGGACAAATTCTAATTTGAGAATTGAAATTATTCTTAATACTTTTATTGCCTAAAATTTAAAAGGCACAACATGAATCGAATTAGTTTACTCGCCATCCTCTTTATTGCTGCATGCACGCAGAAAGAAGAAAACAAACTGAATTTAGAAAATATTGAATGGATTGACCTTAGCTATAGCTTCGATAGTTCAACACTCTATTGGCCAAATAATGCCACAGGATTTGTGCATACTACAGACGCAGAAGGCATTACCCCACTCGGATATTTTTATTCGTCTTATTCAATCTGCACGCCAGAACATGGTGGAACGCATTTAGATGCACCCATTCACTTTGCTAAAAATAAACTCACCATCGACGAACTACCGATGACTAGTCTTACGGGAAAAGCTGTTGTAATAGACGTTTCAGAAAATGCGTTGAAAGACAGAGATT
>CANKGM010000075.1 GCA_947481355.1 Chitinophagaceae bacterium | reverse complement strand
GGTATAAAGGAATCATGGCACAGTTTTTTTATCTAGGGGCACAACTTGGTACATGGAGTTATTTTATACAATATGTAAAAGAAAACGGTGGGCTATCATCAAAATTTGCTGGAGCTTTTCTTGTTGGAAAATTAGCTGCTTTTATGTTGGGGCGTTTTTCGTCAACTATTTTTATGAAATACATACAACCTGCAAAATTGATGGGTTTTTATGCATGCGTTAATATTTGTCTTGTTGCCGTGGGGATCTTATTCCCAGGATGGATTGGGATTTGGGCAATATTTGGGACTAGCTTTTTTATGTCTGTGATGTATCCTACCATTTTTGCTTCTGCTGTCAAGGGACTTGGTCCGAATGCGAAATTAGGTGCATCATTTCTAGTGATGAGTTTAATTGGTGGTGCAGTGCTGACTCCATTTATGGGACTGATAGCAGATAGGTGGAATGCAATCGCGCCTGCTATGATTATTCCATTATTATCGTATGTCGTGATACTCTATTATGGATTTGTTGGATCAAAACCATCTGGACCATTATATAATTGATATTGAAAACACCTCTTTATTTTTTTTATGAACTCGATTATTTTTTTCAATAGAAAAACTAGTTTCCTTATCCTCATAGTTTTTATGTTTTTCTGTAATCTGAAATTATCTGGCCAACAGAATTTCCCTTTTACAGCTAGTCCCTTGACTGAAAAAGGAGATCTCTCTGCGAAGATGGTTGAAGGGGTTAGTCGATTTTTGCTTAATGAAACTGAAAAGCAAAAAGAGCATAGAGCAGAAGCATGGCAGTTTGATTTTTCGTCAGAGAAAGGGTTTGATCAATCTATTTCTACTCAACGAAATTTATTATCAAAACGACTAGGTGTCGTTGAAGAGCGAGTACCATCGCATATAGAAATACTTACGAACAGCAAAGCAGCTGGATTAAAATCATATAAAGTCGAATTGCCTAAATGCACCATCAGTGCCATACATTGGCAGGTATTGGATGGATTATCTGCAGAAGGGATTCTGGTTCAACCAAAAGGGAAAGTGACTGCTCGAGTTGTTATGATTCCAGATGCCGATGTTTTACCGGAAGTACTTGCCGGACTTCAATCTTCAACTCATGTCGGTTTTGCTGCCGCACAACAATTGGCAAATAACGGGATTGAAGTAATTATTCCAACCTTAATTAGTCGCGATTCAAAGTATTCGGGGAATAAATCATTGGATATGTCTACGACTTTGCCACATCGTGAATGGCTTTATCGACAAGCATATGAAGTGGGAAGGCATGTGATAGGGTATGAGTTGCAAAAGGTTTTTTCTGCTATTGATTGGTTTTTATGTAAGAATAAAATTGAAGGAGTTGATATTAAAATTGGTGTTGCCGGTCATGGTGAAGGTGGACTCTTGGCATTATATGCCGCTGCATTGGATAAGCGCATTTCGTCAACACTAGTAAGTGGTTATTTTGATAGTAGAGAAAAACTCTGGCAAGAGCCCATTTATAGAAATGTTTTTGGTTTGCTCACTACCTTTGGAGATGCTGAACTTGCCGTGATGGCATGGCCTAGAAAAATTACTATAGAATTTGCTAAGGGTCCAGAAATTAATCATGCATATGAAAAATGGATGAGTGATGGAGCGGCTCCTGAATTAGTCACTACTCCAACTTTTGAACATAGTCGATCAGAATGGGATAGAGCGAAGGCAATGGTGCCCTTGAAGAATAGTCATCTTCATTGGATTGCTTCATCAACTGAAGTAAAAGTAGGTGATCCATTTTCCACGGCGGCTTTATCTGAATTTCTGAAAGGATTAGATAGCAAGCTTGTTTTTCACGCAACTCCGATCAATACTTCGATAAAAAATATAGGATGGGTTAATGCAGAAGAAAGGCAATCTCGTTCTGTAAGGGATATGGAATCGCATATTCAGCGGGTGATGGATGTATGTCATCGTACTCGGGATTCATCATTTTGGCAAACGCTAAAGGGTACTATAGATGAGCAAGTTTCGATTAAGTCATTACATCGCAAAGCATTTGGTCAAGTACTTGGGGAACTTCCCATTCCAACTATTCCTGCAAATCCTAAGGCAAGGTTGTTAGAAGATAATGATCTCTGGACCAGTTATGAAATCACTCTCGATGTGTATGCTCCAGATGTTTTTGCTTGGGGTATTCTGTTAGTGCCTAAAGGCATTAAGCCAGGTGAGAAAAGACCTGTGGTAGTATGTCAACATGGTCTTGAAGGTCTTCCTGAAGATGTCATTACAAAAGACACCACTACTTCAGGATATTATTATTACAAAAGTTTTGCCGCAAAGTTGGCTGAGCGAGGCTATGTTACATTCGCTCCACACAATTACTATCGCGGAGAAAATAAATTTAGGATTTTGCAACGCATGGCCAATCCGATTGGTTTAACCTTATTCTCTGGAATAGTTAGTCAGCATAGGCGTATTGTAGAATGGTTGGGACAACAATCTTTTGTCGATGCATCACGGATTGGCTTTTATGGTTTATCCTATGGAGGGAAAACAGCGATGCGTGTGCCAGCGTTAGTAGAAGGGTATGCGCTATCGATTTGTTCAGCAGATTTCAACGAATGGGTGGTAAAAAATTCAACCATTGATTATCCATTAAGCTATTTATATACCAATGAATATGATATGCCCGAGTGGGATTTGGGACATACGTTCAGCTATGCAGAAATGGCTGCATTGATTGCACCTCGTCCGTTTATGGTTGAACGAGGATTGTATGATGGAGTTTCAATAGATGAATGGGTAGACTTTGAATATGCGCGTGTAAGAAGGCATTTTATGCAATTGGGTATTCCTGACAAAACGCGTATAGAACATTTCAATGGTCCGCATACCATCAATGGTAAGGAGACCTATGAGTTTTTAGACATTTATCTCAAAGAGAAAAAGTAGTTAATTGGTAAGTGAAAGCTAAGCTTGGTAACGAAATCCATTGCGTAAATAAATCGTTTTTTGTTTTATTTAAACTCATTGTGAAGGCTTAAATTTAGTTGACAAAATAAAAATAACCAATATGAATAGGGTATGTTTTAATTCTAGGGTATGCATTTTATTTCTACTTCAATGTATTGTGCTATCCGTTTCTGCTCAAACGAAGTTGGCTCCAAAGACATTTAGAATCTCCATGGAGAAGAGAGTTCCTTCTGATTCTATGAAGGGGGAGATGTACATAGCCAATGACATTCAAGAATGGAATTCAAATGAGACAGCCATTATCATTTGTGATATGTGGGATAAACATTGGTGTAAAGGAGCTACTGAACGTGTTGCCGAATTGGCCCCAGTCATCAACGATGTTATTACTGTAGCACGAAATAAAGGCGCCTTGATTGTACATGCTCCAAGTGATTGCATGGATTTTTATAAAAATCACCCTGGCAGAAAACTAGGTCAGCAATATAAAAGTAAACGCGCTGAGCGGTTATTAAATGATGATAGCCTTGCCTCTGAATTAAGCAATCCATGGCCTATTGATCAATCTAATGGCGGGTGTGATTGTTTCCCTGTATGTAAACAAGGGCCTCCTTGGCCTTGGAAGCGTCAAATTGAATCCATTATCATGGATGATCGAGATGCAATTAGTGATTCAGGAGTAGAGATAGCAGGTTTGTTCGAAAAGAGAAAGATTAAAAATGTTGTCCTGATTGGTGTTCATACTAATATGTGTGTTATTGGTCGTTCTTTTGGTTTGAGAAGTATGAAAAAATTAGGATTGAATGTTGTCTTGATGAGGGACCTGACCGATGTGATGTATGACTCAAAGCAAGCACCATATGTTTCTCACTTTACAGGGAATAGTTTGATGGCGGAATATATTGAGAAATATGTTTGTCCAACTATTATATCATCTGATTTCACTGGACAAAGAGAATTCAAGTTCAAAAACGATAACCGTCAGGTGGTTGCTTTTGTGACTGCTGAAAATGAATATTATACAAACCTCAGGTTCCCACAATTTGCACATGAGTTGTTGTTGACTAAAAACGTGAATTGTAAATATGCTATTGGAAAGCCTATCACGGAAGGAGCAGGAATACATAATATTGAAAATCTTCAAATCCTTAATAATGCAGATTTAGTGGTTATGTGCATTCGCCGTCGTGCACTGGAAGAAGATAAAATGCAACTCATCAAGAGTTATATGAATTCTGGTAAACCTTTATTAGCTATTAGAACTTCTAGTCATGCGTTTGATGCGAAGGGAAATGTATCTAGATCTGGTGGTGGCGTGGTTGCTGCAAATGTGCCTGTGTCCGATCAGCTATCTCAGTGGCCAGAATTTGATAAAGATGTTTTGGGCGGAAATTACCAAGGTCATTTTGGTCATTTGCAACAAGGTACAGCCATTTCAATTACTCCGGGTATGGAAGGACATCCATTACTCAAAGGAGTTGCTGTTGAAGGATTTGCTAGTCCATCATGGCTTTATATTAATCGACCACTTCGTTCTGAAAATATACAAGTGTTGCTTTCTGGTTCAATTCCTGGAGAGCCATCGCAGCCTGTTCTTTGGATAAATAATCGGGAGAAGGGAAAAGTTATTTATACTTCACTTGGTCATTGGGATGATTGGAAGATCCCTAGTTTTAAAAACATCATGTCTAATGCTGTAGATATTTTACTTGCTAACTAGTAAACAAAAAATTATGCAACGAAGAGATTTTATTGGAAAAACAATCATTGGAACTGCAGGTATTGCCGTTGGTTCATCTTTTATGCCAATTGGTTCAAGAGTTAAAGGGGCTAATGATAAAATTGTTTTGGCCCTCATTGGTGCTGGAGGAAGAGGTACAGATACTATTATTAGTAATTGTAAGGTGAATGCCAACGTAGAAATTAAAACTATTTGTGATGTGAATGATTTGAAAGCATTCAAAACTATAGCCACTGTTGAAAAAGAATTAGGATATAAACCGGGTCATTCACGTGACATGAAAGAAGTGTTCAATGATAAAGACATTGATGCCGTTTGGATTGCAACTCCAGAGCATTGGCATGCATTAGCCACTGTTTGGGCTTGTCAGGCTGGTAAGGATGTGTATGTTGAAAAGAATCCAACAGTCTGCATTTGGGAAGGTCGTAAAATGATCGAAGCAGCAAAAAAATACAATCGAATTGTTCAAGTTGGATTTCAGAATAGAAGTGCACCATATGCGTTATCTGCACGAGATTATATTCAGAGTGGTCAGCTTGGAGAAATTGTACATGTTAAATCGTACAATATGTTAGGTGGTTCTAAATGGGAACCACAAGCTGATTCTCCTGTGCCACAAGGGTTGAATTGGGATGCATGGCAAGGGCCAGCTCCATCTAGGCCATACAACCCAGGTATTCATGATATGGAAAGCCGTGGTGGTTGGGGTAATTTTTGGGCATATAGCGGAGGTACATTAGCCGATGATGCAAGCCATGTATTGGACTTAGCTCGTTTGGTATTAGGTGATCCAGGTCATCCTAAATCAATCTATGGATGGGGTGGAAATACTGCATGGGGTTCATCAAAAGAAACTCCAGAGTTTCAATCCATTACATTTGATTTTGGAAAATATGCTCATACATGCGAAAGTGGTAGCTCTACCAATTACATGAAAAAGACACCATGGAATATTAGATTAGACCCAACATTATTTCCGGATTGGAGAACGAATGCTACGCGTACTGAAATATATGGTACAAAAGGACTCATGTATCTTGGAAGACATGGTGGAGGATGGCAAGTGAAGGGAGAGGATTCTGTGCTCATTGCACAGGGCGGTGGTGTATTCCCGGATAAAGACCATCAACTTGATTTTATAGAATCACTTAGAACACGTAAAAAACCAAATGGTGATTTAGAGCAAGCACAGTTAAGTGCTACGTTGGTTCATCTTGGTAATATTGCATATCGAGTTGGGAATAAGCAACTCTTTTTTGATGGAGCAAAAGAGCGGTTTATAGGAAATGATGAAGCGAACAAATTAGTTCGTAGAAAGTACCGTGAGGGATATGCAATTCCTGATAACGTTTAACTCAATTAAAAAAAATCAAACAACATGGATTTGAAAGGAAAGGTTGCACTAATCACAGGAGGAACTCATGGAATTGGTGCATCTATTGCAGAGCATCTTGCTGCATCTGGCGCTCATATATGTTTAGTAGGAAGAAATGAAGATCAGCATGGAATGAGAAAAACAATTGAAGCATTGGGAGTGAAGTGTGCCATGGTTCAAGCCGATTTAAGTAAAGAAGAAGAATGCACACGTGTTATTCAAGATACCGTAGATCAATTGGGTGATATAGATATTTTGGTACACAGTGCGGGTTCTGCAGCACCAGGGGGCTTATTGACTGGGGCTAGGGATGTTTGGTATCAAGCCTTTGATATTCATATTCATGCAGCCTTTCATTTAGCGGCTGCAGCAGTTCCTTCAATGAAAAAAAATAATGGAGGGGCAATGATTTTTATCTCTTCAGCTGCTGGTGTTCGAGGTGTTAAGAATGCATTAGCTTATGCAACTGTTAAAGGTGCACTTCCACAATTTACGCGTGCATTGGCATTTGAATTGTCTGATTTTAATATTCGTGTGAATTGTGTTTCACCTGGTGTTATTCGCACTCGGTTTCAAAATTTCTTAACGCCTGAGCAAGTAAAAAATAATATTGATAATCGAATTCCACTTCATCGTGAAGGAACTCCAGCTGATGTAGCGGATGCAGTTAGTATGTTGATTAAAAACGAATTCATCACGGGTGAAAATATTACAATTGATGGTGGAATGACCATGCGTATTGTGTAAAGCATAATTATGAAAATTAAATCATTAGAACTTTTTAAAGTACCTCCTCGTTGGCTTTTTCTAAAAATAACCACCGACAATGGAGTAGTAGGTTGGGGTGAGCCGGTTGTAGAAGGGAAAGCCGATACAGTTAAAGCGGCAGTTGAGGAAATGGCAGAATTTCTTATAGGTAAAGATCCAAGTCAAATTGAAGATATATGGCAAGTATTATACCGCGGAGGTTTTTATCGTGGAGGTCCGATTTTAATGAGCGCAATTTCTGGTATCGACCAAGCGCTATGGGATATCAAGGGTAAAGCGTTGGGCGTTCCAGTGTATGAATTATTGGGTGGACATGTTAGAGAAAGAATGAATATTTACGGATGGATCGGCGGCGACAAACCAGCGCATGTGGTAGAAGCAGCTAAACAACGAATTGAGCAAGGGTATAGAGCGGTTAAGATGAACGCCTGTTCAGAAATGGAGTGGATTGATACGCCACAAAAAATAAAAGAGGCAGTCGATTGCATTGCTTCTGTTCGTGAAGCAGTTGGATTTGATATTGGAATTGGCATCGACTTTCATGGTCGTGTACATAAAGGAATGGCAAAGGGTTTTATGAAAGAATTGGAATTCATAAAACCAATGTTCATTGAAGAGCCAGTGCTTTCTGAAAACAAAGAGGCCTTCTTGCATCTTGCACAATATACCAGTACACCTATTGCAACAGGTGAGCGTATGTATAGTCGATGGGATTTTAAATCGTTATTTGAACAAGGTGCTGTAGATATTATTCAGCCAGATTTGAGTCATGCCGGTGGTATCACTGAAGTAAAAAAGATTGCGTCGATGGCTGAAGCCTATGATGTAGCCCTTGCACCACATTGTCCACTTGGTCCGATTTCTTTTGCTGCTGCAATACAGATTGATTTTAATTGCATCAATGCATTTATTCAAGAAACGAGTATGGGCATTCACTATAATCAAGGGGCTGATTTGTTAGACTATCTTGAAAACCCTGAAGTCTTTGATGTTAAAGAGGGTAGTGTTGCTCGTCCTACTTTACCTGGGTTAGGCATTGTTGTGAATGAAGAAAAAGTTCGCGAGATGGCTAAAATTGGGCATAATTGGAAAAATCCTGTCTGGAGAAATCAGGATGGAAGCGTTACAGAGTGGTAGTATTTATTTAGCTTGTGATTAAAGTTAGCGTTCACATGGAGAATTATATTG
>CANKGM010000074.1 GCA_947481355.1 Chitinophagaceae bacterium | reverse complement strand
TATTCTGGTATTCTGGTTTATTGCCTGATTTGGCAACAGTGAGGGATCGTGCCAAAACGAAATTGCGCAAGCATTTATATGGAGTTGCTTCCTTCGGTTGGTCAGGTAGTACAAAACATTGGCAGCGTCATGAAAGTCTTTCACTTGTATTGGCTGGACTTTCAACTCCACTAGTATTATCGGTGCACACTATTGTATCGTTTGACTTTGCTACCTCAGTTGTACCTGGTTGGCACACTACAATATTCCCTCCTTACTTTGTTGCTGGGGCAATCTTCTCAGGTTTTGCGATGGTGCAAACGCTAATGTTGATTCTTCGAAAAGTAATGGGGTTACATGATTACATTACATTGGGTCATATTGAGGCAATGAATAAGGTTATTGTTTTAACCGGTTCAATTGTAGGTTGTGCATATCTTACCGAATTGTTCATGGCATGGTATAGTCAAGTACCTTTTGAGCAGGACATATTCTTTAAATACCGTATTGCTGGTCCTTATGGATGGAGCTATTGGTTAATGATGACCTGTAATGTGGTTTCTCCTCAGTTGTTTTGGTTTACTAAACTTAGAAGAAACGTATTGTTCACGTTCATCATGAGTATTGTGGTGAATATTGGTATGTGGTTTGAGCGTTTTGTAATCATCGTTTCTTCTTTATACCGCGATTACCTTCCTTCTTCTTGGTCAATTTATTACAGACCATCCATTTGGGAAGTAGGGTTCTACCTTGGAACTTTTGGTTTATTCTTTACTTGTTTCTTCCTTTTCTCTAAATATTTCCCAGTTATTGCTATTGCAGAAATTAAGTATGTATTAAAAGGTACTGGCGAGAGCTTTAAGAATGATATGGAAGGATTAGAGTCGAAACAACTTGGTGAGTTCGTAGAAGAAATGCACCATGGACATCATGAAGAGGGAACAGTTAAAATTGCGCATCACTGATAATTCAATAAAGTAAAAAGTATAAAATGGCGTTGAAAAAATTTGTTGTAGGCTGCTTTGAGGATGAGAAAGTTCTCTTTCCTGCCGTTGCCAAAGTGAGAAAAGCCGGTTATAAATTCCATGACATCTATACTCCTTTCCCTGTACATGGACTAGATAGTGCCATGGGCTTAAGAGAAACGAGTATACATACAGCAGGATTTTTATATGGTTTGATTGGTACTACTACGGCGGTAACCTTCATGACATGGGTTTTTACAAAAGATTGGCCGGTGAACATTGGAGGTAAGCCCAATTTTGCATTGCCAGCCTGGATTCCAATAACGTTTGAGTTGACTGTATTATGTGCGGCTGTTGGTATGGTACTTACTTTTTGTTATATATGCCAACTTGCTCCATTTGTAAAAAAACACACTTTTCATGCACGTGCTACAGATGATCTATTTGTAATGGTTATAGAATGTGGTGAAAAAACAAATGAAGATGAATTGAAAGCATTGCTTACTAGTGTAGGCGCTCAGGAAGTTAATACTCAAATAGCAGAAGAAGGATGGTGGATAGGCCGTTATGATCAAGAGCAAGCGCTTTATAAAGAACCAAATATTGCTTAATTAATTAAGAGAAAAGGGGAAGAGGAGAGATTATAAAACAACTAAAGAGATGAAAAGATTAACATTCGTTTTCTGTGGACTGGCAACATTGCTTATGGCAGTGGTGGGTTGCAGCGATGTAAAAAGAACACGTGGCAAAGTATACATGCCAGATATGGCTGATAGCCGGGCATATGAAACGTATTCTGCTAATCCTGTTTTTGCCGATGGTAGAACAAGCCAAGGGCCAGTGGCCGGTACAGTTAAACGTGGCGATGAGTATCCAGTGCACATTGAAAAAGATGAAATTGGTGATACAGCTAATTATGTTGCTTCTAAGCAACTGCCCAATCCATTTACAAGTTTGACTCCTGATCAATTAAAAGAAACAGAGAGATTATACTTAATCAATTGTGCAATTTGTCATGGTCCTAAATTGGATGGTAATGGCCCATTATGGAAAGATGGCGAAGGTCCATTCCCTGCAAAACCTGCTGCATTAGTTGGTGACAGTAAATATGAATCAATGCCTGATGGACAAATGTTCTATTCAGTTACATATGGTAAAAATTTGATGGGTAGTTATGCATCACAACTAAATGCAAAGCAACGTTGGATGGTAATTAGCTATATAAAAATTAAGCAAGGAAAGTTGAAGGCAGCTGGTAATGCAGACACTACGGTTGTTGCAGCAGCAGTAATAAAATAAACAACGCATTAAATAATTAGGGATGAGTAAGCAACAATTTGAGATTTCAGCAGGGTATAAAAAATGGACTAACGCGCTTTTGGGCGTAGGTATATTG
Source organism: Chitinophagaceae bacterium (assembly GCA_947481355.1). Taxonomy (GTDB): domain Bacteria; phylum Bacteroidota; class Bacteroidia; order Chitinophagales; family Chitinophagaceae; genus Pollutibacter. Next base: position 5,685 of record CANKGM010000074.1, on the reverse strand, counting down.
ACCCTAGTGTTGGGATTCATTTTTCTAGCGACGAGTAAAGACGAGCTTAATCAAACAAGATTTTGGGCTGTGCTTTTACAAAATAGTGTTTTCTTTTTGCTGGTAGTAAATGCAAGCATGTTCTTTATATGTGCTACAACACTCGCAATGGGTGGTTGGCAAATGGCTTTTCGTAGAGTACCTGAAGCTATTTCAAGTGTAGTCCCCGTTTTTGGTGTGTTGGCTTTGCTCGTATTCCTCGGAATAATTTTTGGTCATCAACACGGTATTTACCATTGGTTAGATAAGGAACATGTTGAACATGATCCAATTTTGAAAGGCAAGAGTCCATTCCTAAATCCAACGTTTTTCTTGACCTGGACAATTATATCACTTTTCATGTGGTCTTGGGTTGGTGCTAAGATGAGAAAACTTTCATCACAGGCAGATGAGAAAATGGATAAAGAGCAATCAAAAAAATTCATTTGGACTAACACTGTTTGGGCATCTATTTTTATTGTATTTTTTGCATTGACTGTAGGTTCTACAATTCCTTGGTTATGGTTAATGAGTATTGATGCACATTGGTTTTCAACTATGTACAGTTGGTATACATTAATCAGCTCATTTGTTGCAGGCATGTCACTAGTTGCCATCTACGTTATTTACCTTAAGAATCAAGATTACCTTGAATATGTAACAGAAGAACATCTTCATGATATAGGTAAATTCATGTTTGCTTTCTCTGTATTTTGGACATATCTATGGTATTCTCAGTTTATGTTGATTTGGTATGCCAACATTCCTGAAGAAACTATTTATTTCAAACCTCGTATGCAAGGGGTTTATAGAGGTATTTTCTTCCTCAATTTGATTACAAACTTTGCAGTACCATTCTTATTGTTAATGAGAAGAGGTTCTAAAAGAAATTTCACTACTGTTACCTTTTTGGCTGTACTCATCATATTAGGACATTGGGTTGATTTTTACCAAATGGTTATGCCTGGTACAGTACATGAACATTATACACTTGGGTGGTTTGAATTTGGAATACTTGCTCTTTATGCAGGACTTATCATGTTCTTTGTAGGAAGAGGGTTAGCTAAAAAACCATTGGTTGCAAAGTATCATCCTTTTATTAAGGAGAGTACAATTCACCATACCTAAGAAATTGATACTAGTAGAAAAAACATTATTTAACATTATATACGAAAGCACATGTCGGGTTATTTCATTTTAGCAATATTGGCTCTCGCGTTTGTGGTTACATTTCAAATCGCAAAAGCTAGCGAATACGTTTCTGTGTTGAAGGGAGAAGAAAAAACATTCAAGCAGAATAACCGTATCAATGCTTTTTTATTCATAGCTTTTTTAGTGCTTGGCTTGATAGGAGCTTGGTGGTGTAATAGCATGTATTATGGTAAAACCTTATTAGCTCAACCCGCAGCTTCAGATCATGGAGAAAAAATAGATTTCATGCTTATGCTGACTATCGCTGTCACTGGCGTGGTATTTCTCCTCACTCAAATATTACTTTTTTGGTTTGCCTATAAGTATCAATATACTGAAAAGAGAAAGGCATACTTTTTTGCACACGATAATAAGTTAGAATTGCTTTGGACAGTTGTACCAGCTATATTTTTAACTGTATTGGTGGGATTTGGTATGTTTTATTGGTTTAAGATCACTGGTGATTCTCCAAAGGATTCACAAATTGTTGAAATAACTGGTAAACAATTCAACTGGATGATCCGGTATCCAGGTAAAGACAAAGTTTTAGGAAGAAAAAATTATAGACTTACTGATGCATCTAATGGTAATGCGCTTGGTGTTGATTGGGAAGATGGTGCTAGTCATGATGATATCGAAGCAACAGAAATGCATCTAGTTGTAAACAAACCAGTTCATTTGGTTATAAATGCTCAGGATGTAATTCATGATGTAGGATTAGTACATTTTAGGTTGAAAATGGATGCTGTTCCTGGTATTCCAACAACATTATGGTTTACTCCAAAGTATACAACTACAGAAATGAAAAAGATTACAGGAAATAAAGATTTCGTGTATGAAATTTCTTGCGATCAAATGTGTGGAAGCGGTCACTATTCAATGCGTGGTGTGATAGTTGTTGAAACTCAGGAAGAATATGATGCATGGATGGCTTCCAAGAAGCCACAGTATGTAACTGTACAAGAAAGTGCAAATCCAGTAGCCTCAACATCAGACAGCACAACGGTTACTAAAGTAGCTGAAGTAAATAAACCTATTGCCAAACTCAATTAAAGAATCAACGAGAAAAACGAATTACAATGAGTAGCGAAACAATTTTACACGGACATACAGCAGGAGAAGCAGTTCACACACATGACGACCATGCTGAACATGGCCATCATCATGAGGAGTCGTTTCTGACTAAGTATATTTTTTGCCAAGATCATAAAATGATTGCAAAGCAATTCTTGATTACAGGAATTATTTGGGCCATCATTGGAGGATTATTTTCAGTGTTGTTCCGTTTGCAGCTTGGTTATCCTGATATGAGTTTCCCAGTTCTTGAAGATATCTTTGGTCGTTGGGCAAAGGGTGGACGTATCAGTAATGAATTCTATTATGCATTGGTTACTATGCATGGAACGATATTGGTGTTCTTTGTATTGACAGCAGGATTGAGTGGAACGTTTGCGAACCTACTCATTCCACTTCAGATTGGAGCTCGTGATATGGCATCTGGTTTCTTGAATATGCTTAGCTATTGGTTTTTCTTTTTAGCAAGTGTTGTTATGTTTGCTTCTCTTTTCATACAAACTGGTCCTGCAGCTGGCGGTTGGACAATCTATCCTCCATTGAGTGCATTAGGTCAGGCAAGTGAAGGATCGAAATTGGGTATGGACTTTTGGTTGATTTCTATGGCATTGTTTATTGTCTCTTCACTTTTGGGGGGCTTAAATTATATTTCTACCATTCTAAATCTTCGAACGAAGGGGATGAGCATGACAAGAATGCCGCTTACAATGTGGGCGATATTTTTTACTGCTGTGTTAGGTGTTCTTTCTTTCCCTGTACTTTTATCTGGAGCAGTGTTGTTGTTGTTTGATCGCAACTTGGGTACTAGTTTTTACCTTTCTGAAATTGTTGTCAAAGGTGAAATATTGCCGAATGAAGGTGGAAGTGCTATCCTATTCCAACACTTATTCTGGTTCCTAGGTCACCCTGAAGTATACATCATTCTTCTTCCTGCAATGGGAATGGTTTCTGAAATCATGTCTGTGAATTCTAGAAAACCAATTTTTGGATATTTGGCGATGGTAGGATCTTTGTTTGCTATCACAATCTTAGCATTCCTAGTATGGGCTCACCATATGTTCGTAACAGGATTGAATCCATTCCTTGGTGCATTCTTCGTATTGTTAACATTACTGATCGCCGTTCCTTCAGCTATTAAAGTATTCAACTGGTTAACGACATTGTGGAGAGGTAATATTCGTTTAACACCAGCAATGCTTTTTGCTATTGGATTTGTAAGCTTATTTATCTCTGGTGGATTGACTGGTATATTTCTTGGTAATTCAACCCTAGATATTCATTTGCATGATACCTATTTTGTTGTTGCACACTTCCATATTGTAATGGGTGTTGCTTCCTTCTTCGGAATGTTTGCAGGTGTTTATCATTGGTTCCCTAAAATGTATAGCCGCTATCTAAACAATACTATGGCGTACATTCATTTCTGGGTTACACTTGTTGGAGCATACCTAATATTCTGGCCAATGCACTATCAAGGGTTAGCAGGATTGCCACGTCGTTATACAGATTTTAGTAACTGGCAATCATTCAATCAATTTGCAGGAATGAATAGATTCATAAGTACTGTAGCCATGATTGTATTTGCTGTTCAACTTTTATTTGTATTTAATTTCTTCTATTCTATTTTTAAAGGTCGAAAAGTTAAATCTCAAAATCCATGGGGTTCAAATACATTGGAGTGGACAACACCAATTACACCTGGACATGGAAACTGGCCTGGCGAAATTCCTGAAGTACATAGATGGGCATATGATTATGGTAAAGATGGAAGAGAATTTATACCACAAGTTGAACCGGTGGGTGCGGATGAGTCTAAGCACTAATTGATATACGCCATCTCATTATTGAGAAGGTTAATATAAAACGATGCACATGAATGAAGCGAATCAGGAAGGAGCATCATCAAGGCCTAATAAGCTAAAAGATTATTACCAGCTAATGAAGTTTACACTAAGCTTCACAGTTGTTTTCTCTTCAGTAGTTTGTTATCTCCTTGTTCCTGGAATTAAATTTGACTTCATTTCAGTTCTTTTACTTTTTGTAGGTGGTATGCTTGTAACAGGAGCAGCAAATGCCATAAACCAAATCGCAGAAAAGGAAACCGATGCGATAATGAAACGTACTGCATCAAGGCCTCTGGCTTCTGGCAGAATGAGTATGGATGAAGCAGCTACATTTTCTGTAGTGGCTGCTGTGTTCGGAATTTTCATTATTGGATTAAATTTCAACTGGACAGCGGCTGGTATTTCTGCATTCAGTTTATTTTTATATGGGTTCATTTATACCCCATTAAAAAAAATTCACTCTATTGCAGTGTTGGTAGGGGCTATTCCAGGCGCACTTCCTTGTTTAATTGGTTGGGCAGCAGGTGATGATTCTTTAGCAATTGGGGGATGGATATTATTTACACTCCAATTCTTTTGGCAGTTTCCACATTTTTGGGCCATAGCCTGGGTTTCTCATGAAGACTACACCAAGGCAGGATTTAGATTATTGCCCTCGGCTGGTGGTCCAACAAAACACGCCGCAGTTCAAGCAATACTCTATTCAGTGTTATTGATACCTATAGGTTATTTGCCTTTTGCTTTTGGAATGAGTGGAATAGTGAGTATGGTGATTATTGCCATTGCAAATTTAATTATGCTTTGGCAGTGTGTAAGATTGTTTAAAGAAATGGATGTGAAAGCTGCTCGTAGGGTAATGTTCGGTTCTTATATTTATCTTCCTGTGGTGTTATTGTCACTTTTAGCTAATAAACTCGGGTAATAATAATAAATGATGATTGACGTGTTGAGTGATCAAAAAAGAAAAATACATCCACATAAATTTACTTTGTGGGTGGCAATTGGCAGTATCTTGATGATGTTCGCTGGATTAACTAGCGCGTTCATTGTCAAAAGAAGTCAAGCGAATTGGCTTATGTTGGACATACCAGTTATTTTTTGGTATTCAACTGCAGCGATTCTTTTTAGTAGTGTTGCCATTCAGCTTTCTTTGAAAGCGTTGAAGCAACGAAATATGTTAGGGTATAGAAAATGGTTAGTGATAACGGCAGTGCTTGGAATTGTATTTCTTGCTTTACAAATTATTGGATTTATCCAGTTTGGAGATCAAGAGATAAAATTAGTAGGAGCAGGATCAAATGCTTCTTATTCATTTTTACTAGCTATATCTGGTCTTCACGGACTACATGTACTAGGCGGAGTGATAACTTTGATCGTAATAGCAATTAGGGCAGTTAGTATTTCCAATAGGAACTACAGTAGCGTGCCACTTGAAATTGCAGCAACGTATTGGCATTTTGTAGATGCATTATGGATCTACTTATTTATATTTTTTAACTGGATGAAATAAGTTCAGTTTAATTGAAACCTTAAAACAAGTTAACGACATGTCAACAGC
>CANKGM010000073.1 GCA_947481355.1 Chitinophagaceae bacterium | reverse complement strand
TTATGAATGAAAAAAAATAGATGAAAAAAAACGTTTGTGTTATTGGTGCTGGTCCCTCAGGTATTACTGCTGCAAAGAATCTTTTAGATGAAGGTCATAATGTGGTAGTATATGATTTGGGTAAAGAAGTAGGTGGAAACTGGGTTTTCAATGAAGCAATTGGGCATAGCTCAGTCTTTGAAACTACACATATCATCTCTTCTAAAACGTTAAGTGAGTATGCCGACTTCCCAATGCCTGCAGACTATCCTGATTACCCATCACATAGTCAACTAGCAACATATTTTCAAGCATATGCAAGGCATTTCAATCTTTATAGTTTTATTCAATTCAATACGCTTGTAAAACATTGCGAACAGACAGTTGATCAAAAATGGTTAGTTACTACGGTGCAAAACAATACCGAATCGCAGGAAATTTTTGACGCATTAGCCATTTGCAATGGACACCATTGGCTTCCTAGAATGCCTCAATACAAGGGGTCTTTCACGGGTGAGTTTATCCATTCGCATGAAGTAAAAAAGTTTTCACATTTCAAAGACAAAAGGGTACTTGTTATTGGTGGAGGAAATTCAGCATGTGATGTTGCGGTAGAGAGTAGTAGGGTGGCTTCTTCTGTTGATATCAGTTGGAGGCGTGGATATTGGATTGCTCCAAAATTTATTATGGGGAAACCCGCAGATGTATTCAGCACAAAAATTCATTGGTTGCCAAGAAAAATTTGGCAAAAGGTTTCCGCAATGAGTTTATATTTTAGAAACGGAAAGAATTCTGCATACGGTTTGCCAGAACCTGAAGGACCATTAGGCTCTCATCACCCTACAATTAATGAAGATCTTTTCTTTACCATAAAGCATGGGAAAATAAAACCTCAAGTGGATATTGATTATCTAGATGGAAATGATGTTTATTTTAAAGATGGTAAGAAAGGAACGTATGATATTATCGTTGCCTGTACTGGCTATATAATTAGTCATCCTTTTTTTGATCGAAACTTAATTGATTATACCGAAGGAGAAGTGCCTTTATGGTTAAAGATGATTCATCCAACCATCGATAATATATACTTTATCGGATTGTTTCAACCGTTAGGTTGTATATGGCCTGGATCAGAGTTGCAAAGTAAAATCATGGCAAGGGAGTTGGCCGGAGAGTGGCATAGACCAAAGAATATAGAGAAACATGTTGAGGATGAGTTAAAGCACCCAGACTTCCATCAAATCAATACACCAAGGCATACCATCACTGTTGATTTTCATAGGTTCAGAAAACGCTTACTACGTCAGCTGCCCAAAAATTACATTCGACATGAAGTTAGAACTCATTAAAAAATTACAGCCCGAGGGCACAGAAAAAGGAAATATTCTCTTTATTCATGGGGCGTGTATGGCTGCGTGGGTTTGGGAAAAGAATTTTATGCCTTATTTTTTTGATCAAGGGTATAATGTTTATGCCGTTAGTTTACGCAATCATGGCGCGTCTGAGAAAAATGATCAACTTCGATGGACAAGTGTATTGGATTATGTGAAAGACATCGAACAGGTTATTCATGAAATTGGTAAGCCCGTCTTTTTAGTTGGACATTCCATGGGAGGCTTCATTTCTCAACATTATATTAATCAAAGTGAAGAAAATATAAAGGGGATTATATTATTATGTTCCGCTCCTAGTCATGGATCATGGAGCCTAGCTGGAAGATTGTTCCAGAAAGCACCATTGCAATTTATGATTTCCACTTTTCGATTTAGTTGGCTACCAATTATGAATAATCGAAAACTACTTAAGTCTGTCATGTTATCGCCTGATTTTCCTGATGAGCGTATGCCTACATTAGCAAGTCAATTACAAGAGGAATCTTTTTTGGCATTTCTTGAGATGCTTTTTTGGAGGCTCCCAAAAGTTAAAAAAGCAACAGTACCAGTGATGATTGTAGGGGCAGAAAATGATTTTTTAGTTTCCATGAAGGATACTGTTCGTATGGCTGTTTCTTATGGCGTTGAACCACTGCTTATAGAAAATGCCTCGCATTGTTTCATGCTTGAACCTGAATGGGAAAATACAGCTGATAAAATCAATTATTTTTTAGGCCTTCATTGAATTTAGCTTTAAACTGAGCTGCCCTAATCACCACAACTGGTTTCTTATTTACTACATTCAACTCTATCAAGTCTTTGGCAATTGGGTTGTTAACATCCTGAATAGTAATTTTCAAGCTTGAAAATGGATGCCAATTCATCTGTGCATCTACGTCAACGTGGGTGCATAGCCTAATACTATTTAAAAAAGAATAGGTCATTAGGTCCATCGACGGAATTGATATACCTATTCCCATAGTCCCTTCACATACTACTTGCTCTTTATTTGTTTCGAGGTCTGTAATCTTTGTAGAAATGTGATTTTTTGTGAATCGATGTTTGATCTCCGTTACAATTTTTGGATATCCCCAAATATCCTTGCCCGCAATCATAGACTGGTTCGATGTTACAGGAATGTGTAAAATGTATTGTCCTAATTTTCTTTTATGTAATGGAGTATATAGTTGAAGCCAATTTAGAATGCTTGACGATTCTGTTATAGGCACTACAGGAATAGCAACAATAACTTCATTGTATGCACCAAGATCTGAATCTTTATACTCAATTAATCCAACAGCTATAATAGGCTTTCCATTAAGTGATAGGCCTGCCTTTAAACCAGTGCCACGCAATCTTTCTTCTACAGCTTTTTTATTTCCCTTATAGAGAGCAGCAACATAGTCGACATCACGAAATTCAACTGGGAATGAGTAGTCCGTTGAAGAATTCATATTTTATGATTGTCTAAGTCGATCTGTACTGCTTAGCAATTTTTCGTCTTTACGAATTCCTCTGTAAGCAAAAGACAAAAATAAAATGATAAAGAAAGGAAGGATTGCACTAATCTGCCAATGTCCTTGTTTGATTCCAAAATTTGATTTAAAATTTTCAATTTGAAGATATTCTAATGCTACTATTGCAAGTGCCACGCATATGTTCAAGGTGATTAATTGTTTTTGCGTGCTCCTTTTTTTAAAGAAAAAGATTGTTACGAAGGATATTAATCCTGAAAAAACCACAACTAATAGAAGTGCTAAGCTTTCAGTGATGAAGAAATTTTTTCCTGTTTCTTCATCACTGAACACTGGAAGAAACCAGACTAGTGTAGCAATTGATGAAGATAATAACAGCCAAAGGCTCTGGATTCTTTGTATCATATTTTTTATTTATCCAAGTTCAGGATAGAGTGGAAATTTATTCATGAATGATTTTACATCATCTTTCACAGAAGCTATGATTTGTTCATCATCCGCATTCATCAACACTTTATCAATCATATCTGCTACAGTTTGCATATCCTGCGTCTTCAATCCACGAGTTGTGATAGCAGGCACACCAACCCTGATTCCGGATGTAACAAATGGACTTTTATCATCAAATGGAACAGCATTTTTATTCAATGTAATGTGAGCTCTGTCTAGTGTTTCTTGAGCCTTTTTACCTGTTATGTTTTTATTTCTCAAGTCAATCAACATCAAATGGTTGTCAGTCCCATTACTAATTAGATGATATCCTTTGTCGGTAAATGCTTTAGCGATGGTCAGCGCATTAACTTGTACTTGTTGTTGATATGCTTTGAAAGAAGGATCTAGTATTTCTCCAAATGCAACTGCTTTAGCTGCAATAACATGCTCAAGTGGTCCACCTTGCATACCAGGGAAAACTGCTAAGTCTAACAAAGCACTCATGCTTCTGATATTTCCTTTAGGGTCTTTGATGCCAAATGGATTATCAAAATCATGTCTAATCATTATAACACCACCTCTTGGACCCCTTAGTGTCTTATGGGTCGTTGAGGTTACTATATGACAATGATCAAATGGGTCGTTTAGGAGTCCTGCTGCAATCAGTCCGGCAGGATGTGCAATATCAGCTAAAACCAATGCACCTATCTCATCTGCAACAGCACGAATTCTTGCATAATCCCAATCTCGGCTATAGGCTGACGCACCACAAATGATCATTTTGGGTTTTTCTGTGCGCGCTGTTTGCTCAAGCTGTTCATAATTAACCAAACCCGTTTCACGATCTACGCCATAAAAGAATGCTTGGTAGGTTTTACCGCTGAAATTTGCTGGACTTCCATGTGTTAAGTGTCCGCCCATGCTTAAATCAAGACCTAATATTTTGTCTCCAGGTTTTAGGCAAGCAAGAAAAACTGCTGTATTGGCCTGTGCACCACTATGCGGTTGAACGTTTGCCCAATTTGCGTTAAAGACTTGCTTTAGTCTATCGATAGCAAGTGTTTCGATTTCATCTACAACTTCACATCCACCATAATATCGTTTTCCTGGATATCCTTCTGCATATTTGTTAGTTGCTACTGAACCCATGGCTTGCATGACCTGAAGTGAGGTAAAGTTCTCTGAGGCAATTAGTTCTATGCCTTCACGTTGTCTTTTGAGTTCTTTGTTGAGCAAGTCGAAAATCATGGTATCCTTGTACATGGGTAATTTTTTGCGAAGTTACCTTTGAAAATAGAAAGAAAGCATCTTCTCTGGTATCATTTTTTACACACCCATACTGATTTCTTGTGAACAGCTAGCATATTCAGTTTTGTCATTGCTGCTGATTACAACAAGTTTGTCTTTGCAGTACCCTTGTATTAGATGTTTATAGAGGTCAATCCCTTGTTGATCAAGGTTAGTACACGGTTCATCTAAAAATAAAATCGGAGTATCGGTAAAAAACGCTTGAGCTAGTTTTAACCGTTGTTTCATGCCGCTACTATAGTAGCGTATTTGTTTGTCTTTTGATTTGGAAAGTCCTATTTCCTCTAAAATTGCTCTTGTCGACACTTCATTTATGAATGGCTTAAAGTTTTGGTGGTAATGCAAAAACTCTAATGCAGTCATTTCTTCAATCAATTCCATATAAGGAGCGCAGATTGAAAAGTACTTATATTGATCTTGTTCGTTTATCTTTTGATTTTCTGAAGAGTAGGAAATTTCTCCTTCGTTGATGTATAATGCTCCAGCTAAACATTGCAGAAAAGTTGACTTTCCGGAGCCGTTATAGCCAGTTATAGCATAATGAGTTCCTTGATTTAGCTCCAGATTTTGGTTTCTAAAAATCCATTCTCGGTTGAATCGTTTTCCGGCATTAATCACCGTGATCTTCATCCGTTGAATTTTTAGTGAAGCGTTTAATAATACCTCGAGTGCTTTCACGAACAAACGTTACAATTTCATCACGCTCGTCTGTAACAGGGAACTCTTCCTCGATCAGGTCCATTGCCTGACTAGTGTTTAATCCTTTGTTATAGATGGTGCGGTATATATCGAGGATTTCATTGATTTTTTCAACTGAAAATCCTTTTCGTTTTAAACCAACCGAGTTTACCCCTGCATAAGAGATTGGAGTTCTTCCTGCTTTAATATATGGGGGAATATCTTTTCTAACTAGCGATCCTCCTGCAACAAATGAATGTTGTCCAATTTTCACAAATTGGTGCACTGCACACATGCCCGCTAAAATGGCATAATCTCCCATAATGACGTGGCCTGCCATTTGTGTATTGTTGCTCATGATGCAGTTGTTGCCTATGATACAGTCATGTGCGATATGGCTATAGGCCATAATTAAACAATCGTCTCCAACTATAGTTTTCCATCTATCCTTAGTTCCTCTATGTATTGTTACGAACTCACGAATAGTAGTATTATTACCGATCTCTACACTGGTTTCTTCACCTTCAAATTTTAGATCTTGTGGCGCAGCTGAAATTACAGCACCTGGAAAAATGCGACAGTTTTTTCCTATTCGTGCGCCATCCATGATGGTAACATTGCTGCCAATCCATGTACCTTCACCTACTTCTACATTTTGATGTATTACTGAAAAGGGATCAATCTTTACATTGGTCGCGATGCGAGCATTATGGTGTATGTATGTATGTGGATGGATCATAGTTTCTGTCTAATTGAATTAAAGCCTTTCTCTTTTGACTATTTGTGCCATGAGGATTGCTTCGGTCATAATTTTATTTCCAACGTAAACGGTTCCTTGCATTTCACAAAGCCCTCTACGGATTGGTCCTATTCTTTCCATTTTCAAAATCATGGTATCTCCTGGAACAACTTTTTGTTTGAATTTGCAGTTGTCTATTTTAACAAAGTATGTATCATATTCACCAGGTGGGAGAGAATTGATTGCCAAAATACCACCAGTTTGTGCTAATGCTTCAATCTGCATAACGCCTGGCATTACGGGATTCCCTGGGAAATGTCCTGAGAAAAAGCCCTCATTAAATGTCACATTTTTTATACCGATAATATGGGTATCAGTTAATTCAACCACTTTGTCTACTAGAAGAAAAGGATGTCTATGGGGCAATACCTTTTCAATCTGTTGAGTATTGTATACTGGGGGTTGGTTTGGATCGTAAACTGGAACGTTTTTTACGTGTTTGTTCTTTTTGATGTAATTCTTAATCAATTTTGCAAATTCAACATTTGAAAAATGACCTGGCCTGTTCGCAATGATATGTGCTTTAATTGGATAACCTATCAATGCTAAATCTCCAATAACGTCCAATAATTTATGTCGTGCAGGCTCATTTGGAAATCGTAATTCAAGGTTATTTAAATAGCCTCCATTTTCAACTTCAATTTTGTCTTTCTTAAAGATGCCGGCTAGTCTTGCCATCTCGGCTTCTGTAACGGGTTTGTCAACTACAACAATAGCATTGTTGATGTCACCGCCTTTGATTAGGTTGTTGGCAAGAAGTGTTTCAAGTTCATGAAGAAAGCAAAAGGTTCTACACGGTGCTATCTCTGTTTTGAAGTCTGTTATATTTTTGATGCCAGCATGTTGAGTTCCCAACACTGGACTGTTAAAGTCAATCAAGGTGGTTAACTTATATTCTATCGCTGGCATGGCAATCATCTCTACACGTTTATCTTCATGGTAATATGAAATATTCGTGTCTATAGTATACCAGTGTTTGGTTGCATCTTGTTCTTCAATCCCTACCTTTTCTAGAATCTCTATAAAGGGTTGGGAACTTCCATCAATAATGGGAATTTCAGGGCCATTTATTTCAACAAGACAATTATCTACCCCCATTCCAACTAAGGCAGCTAGAATATGTTCTACAGTGCTTACTTTAGCGCCATTGTCTTCAAGGGTTGTTCCTCTAGAGGTATCAGTTACCAAATCGCAATCCGCCTTTACAACGGGCTGCCCGGGCAAATCGGTCCGCTTAAATTGTATGCCAAATCCCGGATTAGCGGGATTCAATACCATGTCCACTAAAATTCCTGTATGCAGCCCGGTTCCAGATATATTAACAGGTCCTTTTACGGTATGCTGCTTGTCTTGATTGAAGTTATCTTTCATCAAAAAATATTGATTGCGAAGATAAGCCATTTTTATAGGTCTATGGCCTCTGTAATGACTTGATTTATAAGAAATGGCAGTTTAAAATGGCAGTTTAACTATTTTTTAATTGAGTTAAGAGCATTTCTAATTCCTTGATTTTTTTCTCTAGTTCAGGGAGTCTCCTGAGCATAGCCTGCGACCTCATTGAGGCCATATAATCAACTGCTGGCGTTCCGTTCAATGATGTGTTGGGCTCTTTTATAGTTTTGGTAATACCGCTCTGTCCGCCAACTTTTGTTCCATTAGCAACTGTAATGTGTCCATTTATACCGACCTGTCCACCAATCATAACCCTTTTCCCAATTTTTGTGCTACCGCTTATTCCGGTTTGAGCTGCGATTACGCTGTCTTCGCCTATTTCCACATTATGGCCAACTTGAAGGAGATTATCCAATTTTGTCCCTCTTTTTATGATGGTTGACCCCATCGTAGCTCTATCAATGCACGTATTGGCTCCAATTTCAACATTATCTTCAATAACTACATTGCCGAGTTGTGGCACTTTTTGATACGTTCCATCTTCTGTTGGAGCAAAACCAAATCCATCACTTCCAACTACTGTTCCGGCATGTATAATTACATTTTGGCCAACTTGGCATTCATGGTAAATTTTGACACCTGGATGTAAAATTGAACTTTGCCCAACCCTAACTTTACTTCCAACAAAAACTTGCGGATGAATTTTTAC
>CANKGM010000072.1 GCA_947481355.1 Chitinophagaceae bacterium | reverse complement strand
TAACTGCATTTTTTCTATTTATCGCCTCAGTAACCTTTTTTTTATCTAACAAGAAGCATAATATTTTCATTTATGCTTTAGCATTTATTTTGTTTTTTGGGGCAGGAGAGGAGATTAGTTGGGGCCAGCGAATATTTAATATTCAAACTCCAGATGAAATGAAAAAGGTTAATGTTCAGGGTGAAATAACTTTGCATAATCTCGAGATTTTTAATCGAACTAATTTTGATAACACATATAAAAGCGGCTTAAAAAATTTACTAACAATGGATGTTTTGTTCCGAATTTTTAGCTTTTCGTTCGGAATCCTACTTCCTTTTTTAGTTTTTCATATCAATTTCATAAAGAAAATTACAATGAAATTGAAAATTCCAGTACCACCCATTTCTATTGGCATCTTCTTCCTTCTAACATATATCTGTTTAAGATTAATTCTCATCGTTGTCGGTACAGATATGGATACTAAATTAGCTACTCCTGAAGTTTTTGAATTTACTGCATCTTATATCTGGTTCATGATCGGGACATACTTTTTTGCTTTTAGAAATTCGATCATCATGGGTCAAGACGTCAAGCATTCATTTAATTAAAACGATCAAAAACTGTTTAAACTGCTGTTTTGACATTTTTTTGTTTTTTATTAATTTTTGACACAAAAAAGTTTAAGAAATACTTATTTCTTGAATACTTATATTATTTTAATTGTAATATTTATCTAATTGAAAATCAATAATATACATATTTTAATTTACCTTCCAATACCATAGATTTGTTATTAATCTATTTTCTCGTTTTTCTCAGATCTTTCTTTCTAAAACTTTAGCTTTTTTATACAATAATTGAATAATTTTGCACGTTAACACTTGATAATCAATAAGAACTACCTTTTTCGCCCTCTATAATTATATTTTAGGTTAAATCAATTTTTCATGGACTTTACTTACTTCTTCAGAATTCTAACCCGCAATAAGAAAATAATTCTGGGTGCCTCTTTGCTGGCTTTGATTATTTCTGTGGTTTTTTCATTTCAAATGAAAGTGCTCTATAAATCACAATCACAAATATCTACCGGTTTTACCTTTAGCCAAGAGATTAAATTATCAGATAATGTTTTTGATCTAGGTCAAATTGATATTAAATTCAATAATGTTATTGAGAATATCAAATCTCCTCAGGTTTTAAATCTACTTTCTTATCAATTAATGATTAGAGAACTTTCTGGCGCTACACCATTCAGAAACATTGATGTTGCAGAACTAAAAAAGAATAAAAAGTTACAATCAATAGATTTAGGTTTAGCTAAAAAGATTTTATTAGATAAATATGATTCAACTTTATTTTTAAAGCCCACTGTTGAGATTGAAAAGCAGCTATTGGAGCTTCTAGATTATTATGAATTTGACATAAATTCTATTTCTGAAGATTTGCAGGTTTCTAGATATCCTAGATCAGATTATATCAATATCGAATTTCTATCCACCTCACCTGAAATGTCAGCATTCGTAGTAAATCATCTAATTACTGAATTTGATGGTTATTATAACAGGATGATGAGTTCTAGGTCTATTGAATCTATGTCTTCCGTTGATTCTATTGTGAGAATTAAAAAAGCTGATTTGGATAATAGGATCAATGATAAAAATATGTTTCTACAACGCTCTAGTACATCTTTAGATCCCAATATTGTAGCTTCAAGTAAGTTGAATCAAGTTAGCTCCTATGAATCTGGTATGGCAGATGAAATCTCACGACAGCAAAGTTTAAATTATCAGCTTGAGCAAATAGATCAACAACTTAAGCAAATGTCAGAAGTTCAAAGCTCAACAACAACTCCTGCAGAAGGTAATAATAGATTGTATTCTGAATTAAAGAGACAGTACAACGAACTGAATGATGAGTATGTAAAAAAAGGATCTAGTGATCCAGCTATAAAGTCTCGATTAGCAGAATTGGAAAGTAGGATGAGGCAATCTGTTACAACTGAAGGTGTTGGAGTAGCTGTTAACAATTCATCTCAAAAGGCATCTTTAGCACAAAGGAAAATAGATCTTGAAGCTAGTTTACGATCATCAAATTCAAAGATTAGCTTTTATCGTTCAAAATTAGGAGAGGCAAATGCAACTATAATACAAGGATCTTCTTCAAATAAAATTGCTGGACAATTAGAACAGTTTAATAAAGAGATTGAATTAGCCACAGCTGAATATACAAATGCTAAGCAACGTATGACCGCAGCTGCTAATATGGGTGAAACGGGAGTAAGTAACTTTAAACAAACCCTTTTTGGACAGCCTGCATTGAAGCCAGAACCTTCAAAAAAATTATTAATCATTATTTTAGCCACAATTAGTGGATTCCTTATTTCGTCTCTAGTGTTTCTCATTATTGCTTATTTTGATCAATCAATAAGGTCTCCTTTACAATTCCAAAGGCTTACTGGATTGAATCTAATTGGATCCATTAACTACATTAATATGGAGGGTACCACGCTAAAAGATGCGATTACTCAAATTGATGCAAATGATGCTAATCGGAATAACATATTTAGAGAATTATTTAGAAAATTACGTTATGAAATCGAAAGTAGTAACAAGAGGGTTATCCTTTTTACAAGTACTGAGCCTCAGCAAGGAAAGACAACGCTTACCCAATGTGTAGCATTAAGTTTGAGCTTGAGCAGTAAGAAAGTGTTGATTATTGATACTAATTTCTGTAATAACGACCTTACTGTCTACCTCAAGGCAAAACCTACATTGGAGAGATTCTCTTCTTCTGATGCGAAAGTTGACTTTAAGAAAGTAGAACAAATGATCAGTAAAACAAGGGTTCAGAATGTGGATATTATTGGATGCAGAGGGGGAGATTATACTCCTTCTGAGATTTTGCCTAAGAATCATATCCTTAATTATATGAATGAATTACTTGAGCATTATGACTATGTATTATTTGAAGGTGCTCCATTAAATGGTTTTACAGATACAAGGGAACTTGCGCAATACGCAGATGGTATTGTTGCTATTTTTTCAGCAAAATTAACATTGACGCCAATCGACAAGGAGTCTATCAAATATTTCAAAACAGTAGGCCCTAAATTCATTGGGGCAATTCTAAATCAGGTTGATCCAGATGAATTGCATTTTAAATCCTAGTTTTTGTCATTTCCTTTAATTATTTAAGAGAATAATTAAATTTTTTTAGGGTGTTTTGAGATTGAACATTACATTATGCATGGAAAAAATATTGTTATTGTTGGGTTGCAGTCATGGGATAATGAAATTGGCAGCAATTGTATAAATATTGCAAAAGAGTTTTCGAAGCATAACAACGTATTGTATGTAAATCGTGCTACCGATCGGGCAACAGTATTGAAGAAGCTTTGCAAAGGGGTTATTGAGAAAACACCAGCTCGAAAAAAATCCATAAAAAAGTCAATCTCTAATCCTTTACAAAGTCTTTGGGTGTTTGACCCTCCCATAGTTTTGGAATCAGTAAATTTGCTCCCTCCATTTTTATTTAGGGTAGCTAATAAATATAATAACATCAGACTTGCACGTGCTATAAAAAAAGCCATTGATGAGCTTGGGTTTGAAAATTCAATTCTATTTGTCGATAATGATTTTTTTAGAGCACAATACCTTAGTGAGCTCATTCGCTTCGATACATTCATATACTACATCAGAGATTATATAATTACTCAGCCATATTTCAAAAAGCATGGATCCCTTGCTGAGAAGCAAATCATGCGCAAAGCCGATTTGGTTTTAGCTAATTCCATGTCTTTGTCAAATTATGCCAAAGAGTTTAACCCGAATTCACATGATATTGGACAAGGATGTGATTTTTCCAATTTTGACTATTCTCTTTCATATACCAAACCAATTGAATTAGAAAAGTTGGTTGGCCCTATTATTGGTTACGTTGGGGCTCTGGTTCATTTTCGACTGGATATTGAATTACTCGAAAAAGCTATCCTAGAAATGCCTAAATGGAATTGGGTTTTCGTTGGACCAGAAGATGATGAGTTTAAAAGGAGCCGTCTACATGAATATCCAAATGTATTTTTTTTAGGGAGCAAACAGGAAAACGAATTGGCCCCTTATATACAGTATTTTGACGTGTGTATAAACCCGCAATTGGTTAATGAATTTACAAACGGAAATTACCCCAGAAAAATCGATGAATATCTTGTAATGGGTAAACCTGTTGTGGCAAGAGCTACTGAATTTATGGATATGTTTTTACCCTATGTGCATCTTTATAGGGGTATACATGATTTCAATGATACTATAAAGTTAGCTTTAATAGATAAGGCAGATCCTGCAAAAGCTGAAGAAAAACACCAATATGCTCTTTCTCATTCATGGGAAAGTTCTGTATCTAAACTATATCATTTTTACACCCTTAAAAACACCCCTCATGCAAAACAACAATGAAATTCAAAATTCAAAATTTCATCAGGCAGTCATTTCAGTATTTATCTTTATTGTGATTTTAATATTATTCATTAAAATATTGTTTTTCTAACGAATGAGTAACTCGGCACCCCATAATGTGAGTCAAAAACAGAGGATGACTATAATTATCTCATTTATTATAGTGCTATCTTCCCTGGTTAGTATATTCATTTCAACTAAGAATTATAAAACTGGTTTACTAGTCATTGGTGGAATATTTTTTTTATCAATATTAATTTTATCGGTATATAACTTTGTCTTTGGTTTTTATGCAACCATGACATTTGCATTTTTTGCATGGACAATCAATAGGGCATTTGCAAGCGCCGACTTACCAATCGCTTTGGTAGTTGAAGTCCCAGCATATACGACTCTTTTAGGTTTGATTATTAATAAATGGGATATCAAGGACACCTTATTTAATTACTCCAAGAATATTGTGGCTTACTCGATGCTTGGGTATTTCATTTTTTTGTGTTTGGAATTGTTTAATCCTGAAATGCATTCATTTGAAGGTTGGTCTATATTCATTAGAAGATTTTTGTTGATTTTAGTCTCTTTTTTTATTGCATTGCATGTTTTTGAAACAACACGTCGCATTGTTACATTCTTCAAATTCTGGATTATTCTCGCATTGTTATCTGGACTTTATGCTTGTAAGCAACAATGGTTCGGACTTTTCGACTTTGAATTGAACTTAATTCAGTTTGATAGCAAGAAACTAGGCTTACTACTAATTGGTGGAGTATTAAGGAAATCATCTTTATTCTCTGATCCTGCTACATTTGGGATTACTATGGCTGCTTCATTTTCCTTAATACTTGTTTTATTACTATCCGGGGTCACTAAAAACATGAAATTAAAATTATTGCTCATCAATTTAGTGATTTTATTAGGTGTTGCTTACTCTGGAACACGCACTGCATATTTCATTATAATTTCTGGTATTTTTTTGTATGTATTAATCACTATAAATCAATTCAGGACTCTTGTTTTTTCTGTTATCGCACTTTTTGCATTTTTACTTTTAATTTACTTACCCATTTACAGTAATATCACCATTAATAGAATACGATCTACATTTGAATTTTCAGATGATGCATCTTTGAATGTTCGTGATAGAAATCGTTCTTCGATTCAGCCTTATATTCATGAGCATGCCTTCGGTGGGGGATTAAATACATGTGGTTCTATCGGTGCTAAATATAATCCTGGGCATATTCTGGCAGGCTTTCCTCCCGATAGTGGATATGTAAAAGCAGCAATAGAAACCGGTTGGGTGGGCTTATTTTTGTTATGTATTATTTATTTTATTACATTGCAATATGGATTAGTGACTTATTTTAAGTGTAAAAACAAGATTCTTAAGATTTATGTATTTGCATCTGTTGTCTGTATTTTTACCTTCGTCATAGCTCAATATGGTCAAGAAGCAACTGATCAAATTCCTGGTTTCTTTCTTTTTTATTCTTGTTTTGCGGTTATTATTAAGTCTAGATATATCGATGAAAAATTAAACCAAACTGTCTTATGAAATATTTCTTCCCTTTATTTATTTTGCTCTTTTCACTAAAAGGTACTTCTCAATCATTTGCAGATTCCATATCCTACGTAGGGTTTAATTTGCAGGATGCCACTGCTGAAAAGTTATCTAATCTGGCAATCAATAACCTTCAAATAAAAATGGCTAACAAAGATCTGAATATTGCCGATCAAGAAATAAATAAGAGTAAAGCTCTTTGGCTTAATCATGTTACTGTTGCCGGAAATCTTAACGAGTTTTCTCTTAAAAATACACTCTCTAATACAATAATTACAACTCCTCAGTATAGCTTTTTCCCAAGATATAATATAGGTCTTAGTCTTCCTTTAGGGTTTGTAAAAACGCATATTGCAGAGAATAAAATTGCTCGAATAAATAAAGAAAAATTAATTGATCAAAAAGAGAAGGTAATCAATGACCTTAAGTTGCAGATAAAGACTCAGTATCAAATTTATCTCACCAATAAATACCTGTTAGCCATTCATGAATCTACTTTGCAAGATGATAAAATATTGTTCGAGCGTGTTCAAGTTCAATTTGAAAATAATCAAGTGGATCTAGAACTTTATTCTGTAGCTGCAAAAAAGTTTAATGAGCAGCTGACTAAAAAAATATCACTATTGCGTGATGTTAACGCAGCTCGTTATCTCCTTGAGGGCCTAATAGGAATGGATTTAAATGATGCGCTTAAGCAAGTTTCAAACTCTTCTACAAGGAGATAAAATGGTTTATTCAAAAAAGTAAATCACTGGAATTGCTAGTTGTATTGCCTATGCTCTCTTTGCTTTTTCCCATATTGCAGATTGTTTTCCTAGCAAAAATTTGATAAATCCTTCGTATAACGTAGTATTCATAAATAAGAAGTAATACGCTATATAGGGAAGGCTTAGTTTAATATTAAGTCTCGACAATCCCCATCCAATAAAGGCTAAACTATAAAATGTTATTTGCAAATACCAGATTATTGCGAATATATGTTCACTACCATTAAAGATGATTGATGCATTTGTTATAAATATGATTGGAATAGCTAATGGACATAGTGTCCAGCGTAGAACTCTGTGTGATATATATAAATAACTTAAGCTAGGATTTTCCCAAAACCTCAGTAGTCTTTTCATAATTGCCATTCCCTGAAATCCACCAGCCCCAATCCGAATCTTTCTTTTCTTTTCCTCATTAATATCTTTTGATGGCCCTTCAATAGCAAAGGCCTCAGGTTCATATACTATTCTGTAGCCGTCTTGGCATATTTTCAAGGAAATAACAAAATCATCTAAGATTACATCTTTTCCAGGATTGCTATACAAATTAGTTCTCACTGAAAATAATTCTCCCGCAGCACCAACAACTGAATAAAATTTTGAGTCAATTGATTTTAGTGCGGATTCGTATTTCCAGTATATTCCCTCTCCGCTTCCCGAGATCTGGTTGGTATTCTGTGTAACCACTCGTTTTTCTCCTGCAACTCCACCTACATTTTGGTCTGAATAATGCCTTGTTATTTTTTGTATACTCTCTGGATTTAAAAGTGTATTTGCGTCTGAAAATACTACAATGTCAGTTGTGACAAATTGCATAGCTCGATCAATTGCTGCAACTTTTCCATTCCTGTTATTTTCATGAAAGAGTTTTATCTCCTTGTAATTATTGACAATTTCTGTAGTTCTGTCAGTTGATCCATCAGTTACAATGAATATTGATAATTTGTCCTTAGGGTATGATAACGCTAAACTATTTTTTATTTTTTCCTCTATAAAATCTTGTTCATTGTAGGCCGCTATAAGAAGGGTAACAGACTTGTTGCTTTCTTCGATTTTTATTATTTCTTTCTTCTTTCTTAGTTTTAAAATTAATAAAGCTATAATGGCATATCCTCCATAACTATGAAAAAGTATCACTATTGAAAAAATGAATATTATTTTTATATACAGCATGTGTTGTTGTTTTTTAGGTAAGTATGAACTCCCTTAGTCTAGTTTTTAATAATTCTTACTTTGCTGGATTGGTTATATCTAATTTGATTAGCTTAGTGAATATCACTGCGCCATCGTAATTAAGGTGTGCGGTGTTATAAAAATAAGCATTATCCATTTTTAAATGACTATAATTCAAAACACGTACGTTTGGAATGGAATCTAGTGCTGATAAAAAGCTCAGCGCTTCTGAATAATTCTCGATTGATTTTAGATACGATTCATGGTAAGGAGGAATAAAAAATATGATTTCTCTTTTTTTATTATTATGTAAAACAAGCATTAATTCACGTTCAAGGTTTTTGTCATTTTTAAAAAAAAGGTGTTCTTTTTTTCTTTCTTGAACTAGCAAATTAAATTCTGAAGGTGTTTGTTTTTTTGTTTCTAAAATAGCTCCTTTA
>CANKGM010000071.1 GCA_947481355.1 Chitinophagaceae bacterium | reverse complement strand
GTATGCAATGAATCATGGCAAGCATGCAGCATCTGAAGTGCCTGCTGCAAAAACAATCGATGAATGTTGGCAGTTAGTCGAAACATCAGAAAAGACTAAAAAGCACATGATGATGCTTGAAAACTGCTGTTATGATTTCTTTGAATTGCTCACATTAAATATGATTCGTAACGGCCTATTTGGTGAAGTTCTTCATGCAGAAGGTGCATATATCCACGATTTGTCAAAAGATTATCTTTTCAACAAAAATGGCTATCAAGACATGTGGCGTTTGAAAGAAAACATGACCAGAAATGGTGATCTATATCCTACACATGGCCTAGGCCCTATTGCACAAGCCATGGATATAAACCGTGGTGATAGATTTGATCATCTAGTTAGTATGAGTACTAATGATTTCACCATGGGAAAGATGGCAAATGAATTGGCCGCTAAAGATGATTTCTTCAAGGACTATGCCAATAAATCATACCGTGGCAACATGAATACTACCATCATCAAAACTTATAAAGGCAAAACCTTAATGGTTCAACATGATGTATCTACTCCACGACCATATTCTAGAATTCACCTAGTTAGTGGAACTAAGGGTTGTGCGCAAAAATATCCTGATCCAGAAAGAATTGCTTTCGGGCACGAATGGATTAATGCTGAACAAATGAAAGCATTAGAAGAAAAATATGCACCACCAATTGTTAAGCATATTGGAGAAATAGCAAAAGGTGTTGGCGGACATGGTGGCATGGATTTCATCATGGATTGGAGGTTGATTGATTGCTTGCGCAACGGATTACCACTAGATCAGAATGTATATGATGCCGCATCGTGGACTGCAGCAGGTTTGCTTAGTGAAGCATCAGTAAGTAATAGATCTAGGACTATTGATTTCCCTGATTTCACTCGTGGTGGATGGAAAACAAACACTCCTCATGACATGACATTGAATGGTGGTGGAACAACTGGAGTGAGGAATGTGAAGGGGTAAACAGACGTGAGACGTGAGAGGCTAGACGTTAGGTGTTAGGAAATACATTTAGAATCTTTCATAAAAAAAACGGAGACTCAATATTGAGTACTCCGTTTTTTTATTAGAGATCTTGATCTCAGAAATTCATGTTTTGATTCAGAAACTATCTCACCTCACTCACTACTAATGTCAAATTATTCACAACTCCTAACTCTCATCTAACATCTAACCCCTAACGTCTAGCCTCAACGCCTAATATCTCACTTAACTACTACCACAGGCAACCCTTTGGCAATAATCAAATTATTAAATGCTTTAATTCCGTCTTTGACAATTACTTTAATCTTTTCTAGTTCAACATCAGCTTGTGCTGCAAGCTCATTATAAACAGCGATAGATTGTTTAGATGGCGCCATATTACCACTGCTGGCATTTCCAAAAACACCACTGATTTTGTCATCTAGACGAATTGGGTAATTCAATACATCTTGTCCACTCTTCGCTTTTGTTTGGTGTAATTTTTCTTCAATCGATGTAAGCGCTAAAGAAAGGCTATCTGCCATTTTTCTAATATCGGCTGGACAGGCAGTATCCTGTTTTGCGACAAAATCATTCATCTGTTGTTTTGCAAGACGGATGTCCTTAATGCCTTTCATCACTTCATTAAACTTAACTTGTACTTGCAATAAAAAAGCTTGTTGCTTTTCGTAATCTTCTTGACTGCATACGTAATTAGGATCAGGAAGAATAGTAAAAGGTAATTCAACAGAATCTTTATCTACTCGAATAACTGCTGTATAATTGCCTGGACTAGTCGTCACAGCACCTGGAGCTCCATTCCATAAAATAAGATCCTCAAGGGCTTCACAAGCAGGATATTGAAGATCCCATACAAACTGATTAGCACCCTTGACCAACGTTAACGGCTTAGTAGTACTTTCTGTAGCAAATCGACTGACCTGCTTTTTATTTTTATCAAAAACAGTAATTGATCCAGTACTTGAATCAGAAACATTCGTAGCATAAAAATTAATAACGGCTCCTTTTTTAGGATTCATTGCAGCATTAGCTGGCTTACCAAACATCATTGCCCATCTGCTTGACATAGAAGACATTCGGTATGAAGGATTAGCAGTAAAAACATGCAATGGCTTTGACTTCACTGATAGATCCATTTGTTGAATCAATGAAAGGTCATCTATAATCCAAAAGGCACGTCCTTGTGTAGCAACGACTAAATCATTGTTCTTGATAGTTAAGTCAGTAATAGAAACAATAGGTAAGTTTAATTGGAACGACTCCCAATTTGCCCCATCATTATAACTGATATACATGCCATATTCCGTTCCTCCATACAATAAGCCAGGCCTCTTCTTATCAGCACGAAGTGTTCTGGTAAAATGAAGCGAGTTAATACCATTGGTTATTAACTTCCATGTTTGTCCGTAGTCTTCTGTCTTATAGATATAAGGAGTAAAGTCATCCAACTTATAACGTGTGCCTACAAAATAAGCAGATCCTTTTTTAAATGGATCAACCTCAATTGTATTCCACATCATCCATTTGGGACAATCCTTTGGTGTTACATTAGTCCAGTGCTTGCCACCATCTCGACTTATATTCACCAATCCATCATCTGAACCTGTCCAGAGTAAATCTTTTTCAAGTGGACTTTCTGTTGCTGTAAAAATGGTACAATAATATTCCACTGATGTATTGTCTTTAGTGATTGGTCCACCGCTTGATACCTGCTTCGACTTATCATCAGTGGTTAGATCTGGTGAAATTTGTTCCCAGCTTGCGCCTTCGTTTTCTGTTACAAACAAGGCATTACCTGCGCAGTACAATCTTTTTGGATTATGCGGAGAGAAGAAAATGGGGAAGTTCCACTGGAAACGATATTTCTGAATGTCTGCACCAGCTCCGATTGGATTATCAGGCCATACAGAGACAGCTCTATTCTCGCCGGTACGATGATCTAATCTTGATAAGTATCCTCCATAGTTTCCACCATATACAACGTCTGGATTCAACGGATCAGCCACAACATAACCGCTTTCAGCACCTGCCGTAACATCCCAATCTTTCTCTGTAATAAATGAGCCGTACGTGGCAGACTTTATGCGGATTGTTGAATTATCTTGCTGTGCACCTAATACTCTATAAGGAAATGAATTATCAGTACTTACACGATATATTTGAGAAGTTGGCTGATTTGTATAAGAGCTCCATGAATTTGCTTCATCAAAACTAATTTGAGCACCTCCGTCATCAGCAACAATCATACGATGACCATCTTCTGGATCTATCCACAAATCATGATGATCTCCATGAGGTGTTTCCAATGCTTGAAAGGACTTTCCACCGTCCATACTTTTCATAAAGCTTACATTAGGGCAGTAGACTACATTTTCATTTTTAGGATCCACAAAAACTTTAGAATAATACCATGCACGTTGGCGGATGTTATTATCTCCACTTTGTAAATTCCAAGTTTGTCCGCCATCCGCACTCATAAATAATCCACCTTTTGCATTCTCAATAATAGCATATATTTTATCTGTATTAGAAGGAGCAATGGCGACACCAACAATACCCCAAGTTCCTTTTGGAAGGCCTTTAGAAGATGAAATGTTTGTCCAGTTATCACCACCATCAACACTTTTCCATAAACCACTACCATCCCCACCACTTTCTAGACTATAGGGAGTGCGGATAACACGCCATGTACCGGCATAGAGCACATTAGGATTACCCTGCTCCATCACTAAATCGCTACAACCTGTTTGGTCATTGACATACAATACTTTTTTCCAAGATTTACCACCATCGATTGATTTATAAATGCCTCTATCTTGATGAGGTCCAAACAAATGGCCCATGACACCTGCCCAAACTATATTAGGATTCTTAGGATGAATAATGATGTTTGTGATGTGACGGCAATCTTTCATTCCGAGATTACGCCATGTTTTACCCCCGTCATCACTACGCCACATACCACCCAAACCATCAGATACGTTTCCACGCATGGTGTTTTCGCCTTCCCCAACATATAGGACGTTATCATCTGAAGGTGCTACGGCGATTGAGCCAATAGTTGACCCAAAATATTTATCAGAAATGTTTTTCCAGTTGCTACCTGCATCCATTGACTTCCATACTCCACCTCCTGTAGAACCGAAATAGAATGTATTCTTATTTACATAACTACCCGCTACTGCACCACTCCTACCACCACGGAACGGTCCGAGTAATCGATAGTTTACATTTTTAAGCAAACTTGTGTCATACAAAACAGCATGATCAGTTGATGTTGAATTTACTTTCTTTTTTTGAGCAGTAGTTGAAAAGCAAATAGACATTGATAGTAAAAGAATGAAAATAGACTTCATGTGTATTGATTTGGGATATCTAAAAGTATGTAAAAAAAATTGACTAAAACAAGCAGATTCACTACCCAAAGGGATATCAGGAATTTGATAGTCAAATTAAGCTATTCAGCAGGACTAAATTTTGGGGGAGCTGCTTTTGGAATTTTGAGTTCTGAACTAATATCTGGCATAACTTCTTTCACTTTACGAATCCCAAATAGATTCGTATCAATAAACTTCCAAGTTGTGCCTTTATCGGTAGAAATAGCAATCAGGCTTGAAGAGAATTCAACATCCCCTAATAGACTAGTTAAGTAGGTTGACTGCGGCAAAACAGCCTGCAGCATATTTTTATATGTAATCACATCAGATGGTGTTCCGTAATTTATCTTACTGATACGACCACCAAATTTTTCAAAAACCGTTAGCGCCGAATCTGTAATGACTTTCAACTGTGACTTTCCTCCAGCAAGGGTAATCATAGTTGGATGCATATAACTCAGAAAAACTTCACTATTTTTTCCAACGAGTGCTTTACCCATTTCCATTGCGGCAGCTCTAATTGATGTTTGAACAGATTGAGCCTGACATTCTTTAGCATTAAAAAGGACCACTACAAAAAGTGTACTTAAAAGGATAAAATTTTTAAACATCACAAATCACGTTTTTTAAATATAATAAATGATAACACCCAGATCAATATAGAAAGTCCTAACGTGTATATACAATGCCTGCTAATAGCTGCATTAGCAGCTTTATATCCCGCTTCATCAAATTTACCTATAAAAGCAGGAACAGGAATCATACGATCAGATATTTCCATAGGAAGAAATCTCCCGAAGTCTTGACCATATTTTACTGCTTTCAATTTTAAAAAGGCAACAACAATATTTTCTACAATGAAAGAATAAAAAATAAAAATACCATACGCTATAAATGCTTTTCTAATAAGGAGTCCAATTAGGAAGGCAATAGACAATTGATTAAATACTTGAAAAGCAAATAAGAAGATATATTTTGATTCACCAAATATGACTGATAAAGTGTACGTCTTTGTGGCTAAAATACCTAGGGTAATAGCAACTAGCATGTAAAACAATGTAACAATAAGCGTCACCAATGCAACACTGATGAACTTTCCCCAGATGAATGTTTTCTTTTGCCAACCATCGATGATATTTTGTCGATGTGTTTTGAACGTATACTCATTTGTAATCAACATTATTACAACAATAGCCGGGATGAACGTAAAAAAAGAACTGAGGTAGGCTGTAGTATGAAAAGTTTCTGGGAAGTTGAAAGGGTTCCCCAATATCATTTTGGCAATCGCTCCACCCTGTGTTTTACCTTTTGTAATATCATCATAGGAAAAGTATACAATTGAATTTATTCCGGGATAAGAAATAGCTGTGACAGACATGAGCAGCCAAAATGCCCTGTAATTTTTTACTTTTAGCCATTCTGTTTGTAGGATATTTTTGAACATTGAAATTAAATTAATGAGATACTGGGTTAATCATTGGTTAGCTCGAAAAATTTTTCTTCGAGTCTTTTTTTCTTGTTGTACAATTGGCTTAGGACGATGCTTTTTTCAAAACAAAATTCATTGATTCGCAATGAGGTTGTTGTAGACTTATGAAAATAGCATTCAATGCCATCAGGCGTATCCAAAATTCTCAAGATATCTGGAAATAGACTTATTGCAGCCCGAAGTTCAGGCATATGCTGAGCGCTAAGCAGAAAACATTCTTCATCAGAAAGAACATCATCAACACGGCCATGTGCTAAAAGTTTACCTTTCTTCAAGATAGCAACATGATCACATACTTTTTCTACTTCATCTAGTAAATGACTTGCCATGATAACAGTATGGCCTTGCGTAGCGAGCTCTTTAATTAACTCCCTGATTTCAGCGATACCAACAGGATCTAATCCATTTGTGGGTTCATCCAAAACTAAGACAGATGGACTTCCAAGTAGAGCACCAGCAATAGCGAGCCGTTGCTTCATCCCAAGGCTATAGGTGGTAAAGCGACTATTTTTACGTTCATGTAAGTTTACCTTTTTAAGCACCTCATCAATTTCTTGTTCAGAACCCCGTCCACTGATACTTTTCGTAATACGAAGATTCTGGACAGCCGTCAAATAATGATATACGTTAGGAGTTTCAAGAAGTGAACCAATTCGTTTACGATGAAGATGTGTTGGTTTTTCATCGAACCAGGTATATGTTCCTTGATCGGATTGTAGTACGTCTAAAATAATACTGAGCAAGGTAGTTTTTCCACTTCCATTGGGGCCAAGAATCCCAAAAACAGATCCAGGAGGTACATCAAAAGAAACACCGTCAAGTGCTTTGATTTTCCCGTATGACTTAGCAATATTTTTAATCTCTAGAACAGGCATTATGCTAATTTTCTACAAGGTAGAATCATTTAACACAATAGAATGTTAGCAAGTCTATAATATTATGAGCGGCAATACTAGGATATTTTATGAAGTATTTCATCCCATAAGACAATACGAACTTCAAGAGCTTTTTTAACATATTCCGTGGCCGATCTCCATTTTGAAGCGTCATTTCCACATAGTTCCAGCGTCATTTGATGCGCAAGCTCAGCATGGTGACCACCGTCTACTTCGATATGGCGTTCAATATAATATTGGAATATATCTACCTTATCAGGGAACTGTTTTTTAAGCTCTTTGATGAAGCTTATAAACATATCAGGGATTAAATCTTCTCGACCAAAGGTGAATACCGTAGCCATCAAATGTGGTTGCTCAGTGGCTATGGTTTGAAATGTAAATTCCATAAATTGCTTAGCAGCTGGTGAGAATGGGTGATTATTCAACACTCCTTCAATCGGAAGATTTTTACTTATATCATCAATCATAGAGGAAACAAGTCTTGTGTTGGCTCCAGCTTGATGCATAGCGTTAAGGTATAATTCAAAATGGCTTAATCGATTTCCGTTTTGATCAACATCGCTTTCTTCCCCAGTAACAATTTCATTAATTAGATATCGTGTAGAAGCAGTACCTACTGGCCTCCATGGAATACGAACGCAGGTCAGGTTAAGTTGAAGTGCTTTTAGGAGTGACATAAAATCCCATACTGCATATACATGGCTTTCCATGAAAATAGTTAGATCTTCAACCGTCTTAATATGTGAGTAAACGGGGTGATTAACGAGCGTATGCCTCAACTCCGCAACCTCCAACTCAAGTTCATTCAAGAATGTGTTTTCCATGCTTATTAAATTGAAACACAAAAGTAATAGAGGAATGAAAAAAATAATTTTTTGTTTAATACAAAACAAAAAATCCCCACCATATTTGAGACAGGGATTTTTACTTCTTTACTATTATTATTAATTACGCAACGGCTTTCCACCCTTAAGAACACCTTGTATTCGCTCAAGTGTTTTTCTTTCGCCGCATAGACTTAAAAAGGCTTCTCTTTCTAAATCTAATAAATATTGTTCGGTCACCAATGTCGGTTCACTTAAATCACCACCACACATCACATAGGCTAATTTTCGTGCAACTAATGCATCATGTGCTGTGGCATAGCCACCTTGTTCCATGCCATGAACCCCTGCAAGCAAGGCTCCTAGCCCACTTCTTCCCAACACTTTTATATCACTTCTTTGTAATGGCATTACATACCCACTATTGTACAATTCCAAAACAGATTTTTTTGCCTCCCCAATACGCCTGTCTTGATTCATCACTACCTCATCATGTCCTTTACGCAAAATACCCATAGCAAAACCTTCTGCAGCGGATGTAGCAACTTTCGCTGTAGCAATAGTAATAAACCGGTTCTTTAGGGTAATGTTTTCTGGTTCATCATCGTGCATTTCATCTGCAGCCCTTAATACAAATTCTTTGGTACCACCACCTCCAGGAATCAAACCAACACCTAGTTCGACTAAACCAATGTATGTTTCGGCTGCAGCACAAATTTTATCTGAATGCAAGCTTAATTCGCAAGCACCTCCAAGAGATAATGCATGTGGAGCTACTACAACAGGAATAGATGAATAGCGTGCACGCATCATGGTATTTTGGAACATGCGAATTGCCATATCCAATTCATCAAACTCCTGTTCAATGGCTAACATAAATATCATACCAACATTTGCACCTGCAGAAAAATTATTTCCTTCATTCGCCACAACAAGACCCTTGTATTTTTCTTCAGCTAATGAAATACTCCTTTGAATTCCTTCCAATACTTCTCCTCCGATACTTCCCATTTTAGTATACCATTC